>JBBQQT010000013.1:0-41159 GCA_038215555.1 Burkholderiales bacterium
ATCGGCCCTAGCTTGGGGGGGCCCATGCCCCCCGGTCTGCCATCACGGGACTGTGTGTTTCACGTTAATTAAATTGGGGCGCAAGCTCAATGCCTGACAGACTCACGGTGAATTTGTTCTACCCGTTCTCCGTCATTCAGGCGTAGGGCGGATGAGCGAAGCGGTAGCCGCCGAATGGCCGCGAGATGCTCATACGGCGGAAGGCGCTTCGCTCATCCGCCCTACAGTTGGGTCAAGCCCGGAATGACGTAAATTCAGTGGGTTAGTGCGAGAACAAATTCACCGTGCCGACAGGCTGGCGATGTCAGAAGTTGTAACGGACTTCCGTGTAGACCCGATCCTTGTTGTCGAACTGGCCGAACAGGCCAGTGGCTTTGCCGCCAAAAACATCTGCGCCTGCGGCCAGCCGCCAGTTGCCGTCCAGTCGCCAAGTGACTTTGAACTGGGCCAGCCAGTCGTTGCGATTGAGGCTGCGGATGAACAACAACTTGGGCTCGATTTTGGGATGCAAAGCCTGGGTGCTGAACAGGAAGGAAAAGCCGCTCTCGTTGGCGTCGAGCAGCATGCCCGGGTCATGGTCGGGGAACCAGCGCTGATAGAGCTGGACGTTGAAGCGGGTTTCCTGCGGGAAACTCCATTCCAGTCCGACGATGTAGTCGAGCAGGTTCTGCTTGACCAGACCATCCGGGTCGGTCGGCGTCAAAACGTTGAACAGCTTGTCTTTGGTGTAAACCGCTTCAGCTTTCAAGACCATCGGGCCCAAGTCCTTGCCGAGCGTGGCGCCGACTTGATGGATGCGCTCATGAATCGGCTGGTAGAGGGTGGGCGACAGTCGGGTAAAGGCGGCGGTGGGGTCGTTGGTGCTATATAAAAACCCGGACAGATCCCAGCCCGACTTGATGTAGGAGAGACGCGCGCCGTAGGCGGAATCACTCAGCCCCACCGGCTTGCTTTCGCGGGCGATGCTGACGCCAGTGGGTGGGTTGAAAGGATAGAACTCTGCGCCCGGCTTGCCGATGTTGTCGTAGGTCATGCGCGGTATCCAGACGCCTTCGGCATGAAAGTCGCCGTTGAAGTATTCAGCGCGCGCGGCCCACTGGGGGATGCGCAGGATTTCGAAATCGGGCAGGGCGAGTTCGCGCAGGTCTTTGGCGGACACGACATCGGCGAAGAAAAGTCCGGCCATTTCTCCCCAGATGATGTGCTGGCGACCAAGGCGAAACTCCCAGTCATTGGCGGGGATGTCGATATAGGCTTCGCGGATCTGTGCTTCCAGCCGCTGGTCGTTACCGACGGCGCGGTTGTAGTAGTCGGTCAGGTCGTAGATGGGGTCGTAGTGCAGCCGTCCGCCCAGCTTCCAGGAGACTCCGCCGGAAAACTGGCCGGTGCTGGAAAGATCGAGGGTGTTGCGAAATTTGGTCCAGTGCGTCGGCGATTCGTAGGCATAGGCCAGGTCATTCTGGAAGAAGCCGGTGATACGCGCCGGACTGGGCTTGGGCGGGGTTGCCTGGGCCGGTTGGGCGGTCTCTACGGCTGCAGTTGGCGGAATTTGCGGCGGCTGGAGGCCAAACAAGGCGTCCATGGTGGCAGGATTTTCTGGCGCGCTGGCGGGTGGCGTGACTGCGGCAACAGGCGGTGCTTCTGCCGGTGGCGGCGGGGCGGCTGGTCCACCGAACAAGGCATCCACGGAGGTGACTTCTGTTTCCGGCACGACGGGCGCAGTGGTGGCGCGAGGAGGTGCAGCTTTCGGTGCAGGCGCCGGGCCGCCAAACAGATCATCCAGCGATTGCGGCCCCGCTTTCTTGTCTTTGGCGTGCGCGGGCTCGGAAAAAACGACGCCGTCCAGCACGAAGATCAATAGCAGTGCGCCCAGCATGTGGCCGGGGCGAGCCGGCAGGTGATGTTTCAATCGTCGATTCATGGTTTTTCCCTATTCAACAATCTGGCCATCGCTTAGTTCGATCACCCGGTCGGCCATTTCCATGACGCGGGGGTCGTGAGTGGAAAATATGAAGGTCACGCCTTCTTGCTGGTTGAGCTCACGCATCAGCGCGAGGATTTCTCCACCGGTCTTGCGGTCGAGGTTGGCGGTGGGTTCGTCCGCCAGGATGATCTTGGGCTTGGTGGCCAGAGCGCGGGCAATGGCGACGCGTTGTCGCTGGCCGCCGCTCAATTCGTTCGGACGGTGGCCGCCGAAGCGCTCCAGGCCGACGACTCGCAGCGCATGCTCGACCCGCTTCCGGCTTTCTTCCTTGCTGAGGTCTCGCTTCTGCATGAGGGGATATTCCACATTCTCCCAGGCCGAAAGCACAGGCAGCAAATTGAAGGTCTGAAATACAAAACCCAGTGTATGCAAGCGCAGATCAGCCAGATCGTCGGCCGTTCTGGCACTCACATCCTGCCCCTGAATCAGGATGCTGCCTTCGCTGGGTGAGTCGATACATCCGATCATGTTGAGCAAGGTCGACTTGCCGCTCCCTGATGGCCCAGCCAGGGCCAGAAACTCACCTTCGAATACCACGATAGAAACATTGCTCAAGGCGATGACGATTTGTTCGCCGAGCGTGTAGCGCTTGCTGACCTCTCTGACTTCAACCACTCGCTGCGCTGACTTTGCCTCAGCTTCTACGTCGATGACGAACTGAAGCAAAAAGGGAGGAATTGCGATCAGGTCGCCATCGTGCAACTGCTCTCGCTGGATTCTGAGCTTGTTAAGAAAGACGCCACCTTGGCTGCCCAAATCTTCCAGAAAATAACCCTCCTCATCGAGGGTCACGCGCGCATGCCTACGGCTGACACTTTTCCCTTCCAGATGAATTTCGCACTCGTTGGCGCGGCCGATCAAGGAGGACGACCGATAGAGGCGGATGTTTTGCAGAACCTGCTGGTTCTGCCAGATCAGAATTCTTGCCATGGTTCACTCTGAAGCGGCATCAAGCGTGCGCGTTAAAGGGGATAAGAAAGGGGAAAAGAAAGGGGAAAATTGCGCTTGGAAGTGAATCAATTGCATCCTGCTCCGGTCTGTTGTGCTTTTAAGCGACTTATTTGGCGATGCTACACTTTCTCTTGGCGATGTTGAATTTGGCATTTTCTAACTGGAAACCGATATGAATTTAGCACGTATGGCCCGGCAACTGTTTTGGCCTTGTATGGCAACAATATGCGCACTATCGATGCTCACAGGCACGCCGGCAATAGCTGAGGACGAAAGCGCGCAATCGTCACTCGCGCGGGAAGTTCTGAGCCGCGCTGAGCGTATCCGTTTTCCGGAAACCGGCTTTCAGGTGGATATCAACATCACCACAACTGAGCCGAACGTCGAGCCGGAACTGCGGTCGTACCGCATTCTTTCCAACGGCAATGCCCAAACGCTGGTTCAAACCACCGCGCCGGCGATCGACCGCAATCAGATTCTGTTGATGCGGGATCATGACCTGTGGGTATTCCTACCCAACCTGTCGCAGCCGATCCGCTTGCCGCTTTCACAGCGACTGACCGGCCAGGTGGCGAATGGCGACCTGGCGCGCGCCAACTTCGTGGGCGATTACACACCCAACATTCTGCGCAGCGAAAAAATCGGCGGCGAGGCGCACCATGTCTTGCAGTTGGATGCGGTTGATCGTTGGGTGACTTACAACAAGGTGCTGTACTGGGTGAACGCTCGCAACAGCCGCCCCTACAAGGCCGAGTTTTATACCTTGTCCGGCCGTTTACTGAAGGTTTGCCACTACCAGAACTTTAAATCCATGGGCGGCGAGGTGCGGCCAACCCGGCTGGTCATCGAGGACGCCCTGCGCAGCGGCAATCGTTCGATGCTTGAATATTCCGGCATGGTCGAGCGGGAATTGCCGGACCGGATATTCACCAAGGACTATCTGAAAAAGTTGAGCCGCTGAGCACGGCTCAAACGTTGTGACGCAAGGCTTCCACGACCGGCAGTTGGGAGGCCCTGCGTCCCGGCAGCACGGCCGCCAGCGCTGCCGCCAATGATCCGATCAGCAACGCGATTCCCATCACCCAAGGTACCAGATGGATCGACGCGGTGTATTCGGCATTGGAACCCGGCGGCGGCGGCATGGTGATGCCTATACCCGATATCGCAGCTGCGATGCCGCCGCCTACGAGCAGTCCGAGCACACTCCCAATCAAGCCCAGCAAGGTGTATTCGAGCATCACCAACTGGAAAACCCGACTGCGGCGCTGCCCTATCGCCAGCATGGTGCCGAATTCGCCAGTGCGTTCGTAAACTGCCATGTTTACGGTGCTGGCCACGCTCAGCACCAGCATGACCATGATGATGAACTGCAAGGCGCCAAATTGACGGCGGTAAAGCGCCACGGTTTTTTCATAGAAGTCGGCCAATTGGTACCAGGGTTTCACCTCGTAAGCCTCGACGCCGATTTTCTGCTTGATCGCGGCCATCACCGCATCCGTCGCCATGCTGTCATCCAACGATAGGACGATGCCATGCACCGCGCTGGTATTCAGCAATTCCTGCGCGGATGCCATCGGAATCCGTACTGCGCGGTCGTCGTACTCCTTGAAGAAGGTGCGGAATACGCCAACGATCTCGTATTCCAGTGTATTCAGCGCGCCTTCTGGCGTATTGACCATCAACGTCACGAAGCCACCCGGCTTCAGGTGCAGCGAAGCGGCAACCCCTTCGCCGATGATCACGCCATTCTGGTCGGTATCCTTCAATTGCCGCCCAGCGACGATGGTCATTGCGCTACCGAGCTTGGCTTCCTTGTCGGGTTCGACGCCCTCCCCAATGATCGGCAGATCGGCACGGCCGTTATTAGCCAGACCGGAGAAGCTGATGCGTGCCATGACATCCTGAACATGCGGCAGCGCGGCTACGGCTTGCGTCAGCGGTTTCGCATCGGCGATCAGATAGCGGGCGGGTTCGCGTTTGCCATATTCCAGGAAACCTTTACGGTAGATCTGGAGATGACCAATGCGGGAATGGATGGTCGCTTCCCGCAACTGGACGAATACGTCCTCGACGAAACCGCCGCTGACGATGATCGAAGCCACCCCAGAGACAATAGCCGCCAGAGTCAGCAACGTGCGCAGGCGATTTCTGAAGATGTTGCGAAAGGCAAGTTTCAGCATGGATTCAGGTTGCCTAAATATTGTGTCTGAGCGCGTTGATGATCTGCATGCGTGACGCCTTCCAAGAGGGATAAATGCCCGCCATCACGGTAGTCGTGAAAGCGATGCCAAAAGCCGTGACCAAGACGCTCCAGGTTGCACGAATCTCACCCCGGTAGCCCTCCTCCATGCCGGGTGGAGGCGGCATTGGGATGCCGATGAAGGAGATCAACTCCGCCAGGCCATAACCCACCAGAACCCCTATTCCGCAGCCAGTCAATGCCAGCAACAGGCTTTCGATAGCGAACAATTGCATGACCTTGCTGCGCTTGAAGCCGATGGCAAGCAAGGTGCCAATCTCGCCGGTACGTTCCAGCACATTCATGATCAGCATATTGGATATGCTCAAAATGATGATGCAGCCGATGATCAGCTTGAGCACCAGCATCTGCCGCGAAAACAGCGTGACCGTCTTGTTGTAGAAATCCGCCCGCTCGTACCATGGCACGAATTCAAGGGTGGCGGCCTGGGCTGAATAGGTTTTACGGAACTGCCCAAGGTAAGCGTCCGTCCGCTCTGTGTCGTCGAGCAACACCAGCCATGTGTGGGCGCCGTTGACCCGCAGCAGCGATTGGGCAAGACCCAGCGGCAAACGAAGTGCGGAGTCGTCGTAGGCCTGGCTGGCGGTGATGAAGATGCCTGCCACGGTGGCTTCGATGGCGTTAATTCCCCTGCTTGAAGGCGTCGCCAGAATAGCCACCGTGGCACCCGGTCCGACGCCAAGATTACGCGCCAGGCCGCGTCCCAGTATGACCTCCTTGGCATGGGATCCAGACAGATCGCGACCTTCGACGATGCGGAATGCCTTGCTCAGCTCAGCTTCCTTCGCCGGGTCGACGCCATCCGCCAGAAATGACACCGTGGTTTCGCCGTGGCTGATCAGGCCGTTGACCGTCAGCCTGGGCGCCACCAGTTTGACGCCGGGCAACTTCGCGATTGCGTCACGTTGCGGCAAGGTATCAGGAAGGATGAAGGCAAATGGATCGGCCGCACCGGCCTTCAGATAGCCGGGCCGTACGACCTGAATATGTCCAAGTTGCGACTGGATGGTGCCCTCGCGCATTGCCCAGAAGATCCACTGGGCAAATCCATCCGCCAGAACCATGGAAATGACACCGGCCGCGACGGTCAACAAGGCGATCAGCGCGCGGCGCCGATTCCGTATCAGATTGCGTGCCGCTATGAGAATGTCATCCATGATTGACTATCGTTTTTGGGTTGGCTGATTCTACTTCTTACGACTCAGCCTGTTGGACCGAGATTGGCATGGGATTGCCGCGACGATAAGCCATCGAGTAAGTCTTGAAATGCCGCCGCTCCGTCGTGTCGCCGCACTGCGATAGAGAGCCTGCCGGCGTTTTCCCGTATCACATCCGATTCCAGCGCTTGGTGGACCGCATGCTGGATGTCGCGGCGCGAGGCCTTGGCGGCCCGAACCAGATAACCGGCACCAGCAGCTTCTATCAGACTCATGTTGAGATATTGGTCGAGATTGCTGGCAAGGCCAATGATTGGGATGCCCGCTGCCAGCCCCTGATAACTGGTGGGACTGCCGCCGTTGCAGATCACCAGCGCGGCGCGAGCAGCGGCTTGGCCGCCGGGCAGGAAAGCACTCAACCAGGCATTTTTTGGAATGACGCCGGCCGGCGGATGGCCGGCGTGGGCGACGATGACGCTGACCGGCAAAGGGGCGAGCGCTTGCAGGATGTCGGGCAGGCGCTTGGCCTGTCCGGAACTGCCCAGCGTGACATAGACGATGGGCTTGTCATGCGGGACTGCTTGCCACCAGTCCGGCAAGTCGACTTGCGGCGACCAGGCGATGGGGCCAATAAAATGATGGTTGGTTGGCAGATCGCGGGTGGGCACGATTTCCGGTACGTCGGCATAGAGCACATGGTCCGCCTCGGTGTAGGCGTGACGAAGGTCGGCGGGCAGTGGCGGCAAACCGTAATGCTTGCGTGCCTGGTTGATCGGGCGGGCATGCAGGGCGAAGGCGATAGGGCGCGCCAGGGTGAACAGAAATTGCCCCAGCCTCACGCCGGCGAAGCGGACCAAGGGAATATCAGGTACCGGATAGCGCAAGCGAGCGTAGGGGCTCCAGTAGGCGTTGCTGATGTTGAAGTAGGGAATACCGGCCAACCGAGCACTGATGCCGAGCGACAGGCGAAAATCGCCGACCACTGCGGCGGGGCGATATTCATTGAGCAACTTCAGGTCTGCCTCGACATAATCGATCAATGTCGCGGCGTCGTAGATGGGGTTGCCCTGCGCGATGGCCTTGAAAAATCGTTGCGCGGGGATGGTGACAATTGGCCGGGTCGGGTAGGGCAGTTCGCCCAGCAAGGCGTTGTAACGCGGGTCGCAGGCCAGGCAGACGTCGAAACGGTGGGCATCCAGCCCGCTGGCAAGGGCGCTGGCGCGCGCGACGTGCGCCAGCGTGACGGCCTCGGCGATGAATAGAATTTTGCGTTTTTCAGTGGGCATGCGTGCAGGGCGGTTGGAATATCGAACTTGCGACCCTAACCATGTCTCACAACGCTCACAACAGCAAGGCTTCTACCGACTTGCGTATCGACCTGGCTTTGGGTGTCGGCCCGGCCCCTATCCGACCCATGAAGAACACGCGTTCGACCGAGTCTGTGCCGACAATTTCTCCAAATTGCCGATTCAGGCTGTCGACCTGTTTCAGCGCGCTCGGGGTTTGGGTGAAGGCCAACTTGCGACGGTGGTAGCGGGTGAAGATCACCGGCGTCATTTCCGGCTGGATAAACAACCCCAGGCTGGCCGCGGTGAGCCAGATACGCTGCATGGCGCGGCCGGCGGCGAGGTAGTCATCGATGCTCTGGAGGGTGGCCGGGGTCAGCAGCGCGAAGTGTGCTGCGCAGGCGACGCCGGGAAGCAGATCAAGCTGGATTCTGGGTGGCAAGTCGCCCAACAGATACTTGTTAAAAAATTCGACACGCGCCCAGTTGCTGGCCATGACCCAGCGCATCAGGCGAGCGGTGAGCGGGTCGACACCGACCGCCTGGTCGGGAATTCTGTCTTCGCTGAATTGCGCGCCCCATTCGATGATGGTGCTGTGCACGGGAAAGCCTTCCGGAATGGTGAGCCGGATCTTGGCGTTGGCGAACATGAAGCGGGCCAGACGCCAGCGCATGGCCGCGCCTTCGAACCAGACCACGCGATACCCCGCCGGCAGCGAGGCTTGCAACGCCTGCTTCTGCAACGCGCTTAACGGCTTGGTCGACATCGGGCGGCGCTGCACCACGCGCGTTTCGATAAACGGGATCAACGGATCAGGTGTCGCTTGCGCCATCTTTTCAAATTTGACATCAAACAGCAGATGGGTCTCGGGCGTGTCAGGCCGGCGTGCGATGTGCGCTTGCATCCCCTCGCTGCTGGCTGCTATCGACAGCGTTTCCAGCAAGGCGCCGACCGCGAGTTGGCTGGCATGGCCGTCGAGGTCGTAGACGATGTGATCGCGGGTGTCGAAGCCATGCACCAGAACATGTTCATCGCCGAGTATTTCGAATTTCCAGGGTTGCGTGTTGTCACCGCTGGGCGCCCAACGGGCGAGGTCGAGGATGCGGTGGAGGTGGTTGGGGATGTTGGGGATGTTGGGGATAGTCATCTTATGCAAACCTCACTTCGGCCAGTAGATCGGGATGCCGATCAAGCACTTTGAATAACTTCACTATCTTCCATGACGTGAGGAGCCTGTCGGACTTTGGAATCGTCGGCTGCAAAGTCCCGGGGGGTATAAGCGGGGAATCGACCGCAGCGGTCCATTTTTCACCGGCTTCTTGCACCCGCAAAGGGGCACGCCGGATACCTAAGCGGGCAAACGACGCCCGCCAAGGTATCCGCTGCCCCATGGAATAACCATGCGGCGGCGAAACCGGCAAAAAATGGCCTCGCTGGGGCCGATTTTCGCTATCGACGACCAAAGTCCGACAGGCTGCTAGGGTGCGACACCCCTGATCATGAAAGCCATCGCTGTAGGTTGGGCAAAGCGTAGCGTGCCCAACTTGCCCATATAAAGTACACATCCTGCCAAATCCGGTGCCGACTAGGCCGCTTTCGCCAGATCGAACTCAGCATGAATCCGGCTGAATGGCACGAAGAGCCGGCCGTTCTCGTCCTTCTCGACCAATCCGCGCTCAATCAGCGCTGCAATGTCGCGATGCACCGCGCTGGCATCGCGCTCAAGAATGCGTGCCAACTCCCTCAATCCGCAGTGTCCCGCCCTTTGCAGGGCTTCCAGTGTGCCCCAACGTGCGGGCGTCAGCAGGCGGAACAAACTGGCGGGGGACTCAAAGCTAATGTACTCACCTGCGTACTCCCCCGAGTGCCAAGCCTGGATGAACTGTTGCCCCGCCAGTTCCAAAGCAGCCATTCCAGCGGGTTGAATCCTGATCGTCAGTGTTCTCATATTTTTCTCCTCAGCCTGATGGCGTCGATGAAGTCCTTGATGAGCGTCGGCACATCCACAAAGCGATAGGACGATTCTGTATCCCCATCATGACGGTGATCGCCTTTGCCTCGCTCATTGTCGAAGCCGATTACACGTATGCCATTTTCCAGATAAACGAGCCGATACTTGTTTGGATGCTCCGAAGGTGGGACGGGACTGGGCACCTCCCAGATCGCCATGCGCACCATGGCACCGTCATCAAAATCCTGTTCAAAACGGTAGATCAACTCAGCCTTCATGTTGATATTTTTATCAACATGAATACATGTTGTCAAACCAATGAACCTAACTCCCGCAGTTGACAGGTATCCAACCGGCGCATGCCCCAAAGCTTTCCCGTCAACTCAAGGTGCTTGACGTTGCCAAGTCACCTGATGATATGGAGGTTCCAGGTTGGCGTTTGCACGCATTAACAGGAGACCATGGTGGTTACTCGTCAGTCTGGGTCAACGGTAATTGGCGACTCACTTTCACCTTTAAAGGTGAAGATGCCGTGGTAGTCGATTACCAGGATTATCACCAGGAGAATGTTTTTATGGGCCGCATGGTTAATCCGCCGCATCCGGGTAGCCTTTTGCGGGAGGATATTTTGCCGGATTTAGGCATCACCGTTACAGACGCCGCATCGCAGCTTGGTATTTCGCGTGTGCAACTCTCGCGCGTACTCAATGAGCGCGCCGGTATCTCGCCAGACCTCGCACTGCGCTTGGAACAATGGATTTCAGGCCCTAGAGCGCATACGTGGCTCCGTATGCAGGTGGATTACGACCTTTGGCAAACAGAATCCAAAGGCTGCCCCAAAGTGGCGCCAGCAGTCCGCTCGGTACGCTAAATCCATCCCTAAAACAGCAAAACAGTGCCCGGCTTAGGGGGGGCAGACCCCGTTTATCAGAGCAACGCTGACATGGCGCGGACGTCGCCATGAAGCGCGGTCAAAACGTAATCAAATGGCAGGTGTGGCAAAAATTCGCGGACTGTTGCGGCGATCGCGCGGGCCTGAGCGAGATCACGCGGCTTTTTGATGGGTTCACGATTGGCTTGCTGAGACAGCCATGCCTTGTGCAATGCAAATGCTCTGGGGTCCGGAACGCGCATCTGCGCCGGGCTTCCGTTTTCGTCTACGACCGTGGTCAATACCATTGGACTGTTGAGGAGCCATTGCAAACCTGGAACTTCTGCCGCAACCAGATCATTTGCAGAAAATGTAATGGGGTCGCTGATCTGCATGTTTCTTGGGGCAATAATCAGATCGACCATGAACTGACCGGCATTGGCGGCTCGATAGCCGTTTTTGCGAATGCATTCGAAGCTGCGGTCAGCCTTTTTGAGCAATCCCAACAACCCTTCGCCATCCATTTTTTCCGCAACCACTGTCAGCTTGTGTCTGGCATCAAAAAGAAGGTCCACGTCGCCCGATGCGAGTAGCTCTGATAGAGACTGCACACCCGCAAGGTTTTCGTAGGCATACAGTGCCTGAGTGCCAAGTACGGTAAAAGATCCGGCCAAATCGGCACGATCGATCTCACGTAATACACGCGCAACGACGCGCGGCACGCGCGCAATACGCAGGGCTTTATTGAGTCGCGCCTGTTCAGCTAGTTGCGCTTCGATCGCGGTCAGCCTCTCCGTGGCAGCCTGCTTTCCGGCTAGAAAAGAAGCCAGAATTGCCTCCGTTTCCGGTGAACGATGCCCCAACACTTTCCCGTTTCCTCGACGATCCCGTTCGCGAAAGAGATATTCAACTTCTCGCACGATTTTCCAGCGCATGCCGTAAGCATGAGAACGAGCATGGCGAAATGCAGCGAGATAGTTTTCGTATAGTTGTTCTGTATTCACCCAGTGGAGTCGTTGCTGGTTAGTGATTGCTTTCATCTTGCTTCCGTCAAATTGCATGTATTTTAATTATGACGGAAGCAAGTTATTAACGAGGGTCAGATTCCGTAGAAATAGGGCGTTGAGCACCTGACGGAGGCCGCAGGGCACCGATAGCCGACACAAACCGCGTAGGTTGGGCTTTCTTACGTCAGCCCAACCTACGCTTTTCGTGCTTTTGAAAGTTCCGGAAAACGCTACTGAAACGCGGCCGGAATCTCTTTTCGTTTCGAATCCATACACACTGTCGTCCGCATACCGCACCAGGATGACTCGTCCTGCCGCGTGACGCTTTCTCCACTGGTGTGCCCAGTTATCCAGCACGTAGTGGAGATAAATATTCGCCAGCAACGGGGAGATCACCGCCCCTTGCTGACGGCAGCAAGACAAAGAGAAAGCAGAACAGATTTACGCATGACGGTAACCCACGAGTTTGAATACCAGGTATAGCTACCCCCGGTCGGCCCGCATGCTCGACGAAATTTGGCTGCTCCGTCCGCTTTGTAAAAAAATTGCAGCTTATGCGTAAATCCGCTAAGAAAATTGCAGCTTATGGAGGTATTTAGTCGCAGGTTATGGTGTTCTGCCGTGCTGTAAGCTATTGATTTGTAAGCCGTCCTTCTTGCAACTTATGCTTCATCGCACAGAAGCCAACTCGACCCGGTTCCGACCTTTCTGCTTCGCTGCGTAGAGGGCGGCATCGGCGTCGGTGATCAGCTTCTTATGATCGATCGTTTTGCCAGGGCTGGCGGCCACGCCGATGCTGACTGTGACCGGAGGCGTATTGCTGGCAAGGGCTTGCAGGACAGCGAGGCGCATCTTTTCGGCGACACGGGCGATTTGCTCCAGATTGGCATTCGGGGCAATCACAATGAATTCTTCGCCGCCCCAGCGACACACCAAATCGGAGGCGCGAATGGCGTTTTTCAAAACCTGCGCGACTTGCTGGATGACCTGGTCGCCGGCCAGATGTCCGTAAATATCGTTGACCGCCTTGAAGTGGTCGATGTCGATGAACGCCAGGCCAAGGTGCATGTTCATGCGGTGGCAAAGTTCCGCTTGTGCCGTCAGGTAGGTGGCGCCTTCTCGACGGTTGGCCAGCCCGGTCAGCGAATCGTTTGAGGCATGTTCTTGCAACAGGAGTTCGAGTTGCTTGCGGTCGCTGATGTCTTGCACCATGCCGACGACGCGCGTCGGTTTGCCATCCGAACTGAATTCACACACGCGGCCGCGGTCATGCACCCAGATGAAATGGCCGTTGCGATTGCGGATGCGATATTCCGCTTCATAACGTGAACGCTTGCCCTGCATGTGTTCTTCCAGCGCGGCCATGACCAAGGGAGCGTCGACGGGATGCACGTTCTTGGTCCAGGTGGCCAATTCCGGCGCCATCTCGTCCGGGCCGTAACCCAGCATGCGCTTCAATTGTGGGCTGAAGAACAGACTGCCGCTTGCCACGTCCCAATCCCACAAACCATCGCTGGCTTCGTTCAGCGCGAACCAGAGCTGCTTCTCACGGTTATGAACGTCGGCTTCCTGCGCGACGCGATTGGTGGTGTCGCGCGCGATCGATAGAAAGTAGGCGCGACCGTCCAGCTCGAAATGCGTGGTATTCACTTCGACATCAACTTCGTGCCCTTGCTGATGCCGGTGTCGGCCACTGAAGCGAAAGCATTGGTTGTTCCGAATCGCGGTCGCAATCTCTGACCATTGCGGTAAGCCATGCACGTCTTTTTGCAGGCTCAAAACGCTATGGTCGAGCACGATCTCGCGGCTTAATCCCAGACTTTCCCAGGCTTTGCGGTTGCCCCAGACAATGTTCGAGGTGTCGGGATCGATCAGATACACCGCGTCGGCCAACTGATCGAACAGCACCTCGGCACTGGGCAGCATGGTTGGGTCTAGCGTTGGCGGAGTGGCGTCAGACATGGATCGAATAGACGGATGGATTACTTCTTCTTGGTCTTTGTTTGGTCGCCAATGGCGTCGATCAGGTCGAACTTGTTCATGGTTATCTCCGGTGAGCGGTGAAAATGGACTGACAAGATACTGTGATCTTGTGAAATGGTCACTCCCGCCTTGTTTTCTTCTTCGCCTCCTGCCCGGCGCAAAAAATAGCTATGCTGCGAGCCGCTAACTTTCATGACGTGGGTCGTCACCCCAAATCATGAAGCCGTTCGCCCTGTTCGGTTACACCGTGTTCGGCCATCTCTTATTTTCAAAACCATGTCGTCGCGTCTGATTCGCCTGCTTCGCCGTCTTTATCACTACCTCGTCTATGTTGCCGGCGGGGTGGTGATCGCGGTGTGCATTGTGGCGCTGGCATTCAAATTCTGGCTGATGCCGAATGTGCAGAGTTACCAGGGGGTGCTGGAAGATGCCGCCAGCAAGGCGCTGGGTCAGGTGGTGGATATCGGCGTGCTGGAAGCGGATTGGAGTGGCCTGAATCCACGTCTCATCCTGCGCGATATTCGTGTCCGGGCCGACGCTGCCGACGCCGCAGCAGCATCGCCACTACATCTGCCTCGCGTCGAAGCCGCGTTTTCCTGGCTGTCGCTGGCGCTGTTCGATCTGCGCCTCGCTCATCTGACACTTGATCAACCGCAGCTCCAGATGCGGCGCGACATGGCCGGCCTGATCACGGTTGCGGGAATGCCGATCAATCAACCCGGCGGGGCGGGTGCGTTTCCGGATTGGTTGCTCAGGCAGCCGCGCATCATCATCAAAGATGCCGATATTCTCTGGTTGGATGAAAAGCTGAAAGCGCCTGAGTTGCACCTGTCCGGGGTTCGTTTGCTGCTGGAAAACCGCTTTGGCCGGCATCGTTTTGGCGGTATTGCCCATCCTACCGCTGCCGCTGCACGGCGACTCGAATTGCGCGGTGACCTGAAAGGCCGCAGTCTGCGCGACTGGTCTGCCTGGACGGGCGAGCTCTATGCCCGGGTCGATGGCGCGCGTTTCGAGTCCTGGGGACGCTGGGTGCCCTGGGCGCAGGAGTCGGTTCGCAGCGGTACCGGCGACATGCGCTTCTGGGTGGCTTTGAGCCAGGGCGCGGTGCAGGGGGTGAGTGGCGATGTCAGGCTTGACCAGGTCGCCATCAATATCGACAAGGCGCTGCCCGATCTGGTGTTCGACAAGCTATCCGGACATGCCGGGTGGACGCGCAAGCAGACGATGCAATCGTTTTATGTCGATCGATTGCGCTTCAAAACACCGGGCGAGGCAGTCAGCGAACCGGCCGCTGTGCGCGTCAACCTGACGCCGGATGGACAGGGCGGTGTGCAACGGGTTGGCGTCAGCGCACGCAATTTGCGCCTGGAAGCGCTGACCGTGTTGACCGGTGCGTTTCCGATTCCGAAACGCGGCCATGATCTGATCCAGTTGTTGAATCCGCGCGGCATGCTGGCGGAAGGTGAGGGCCATTGGGCCGGGCCAAGGGATTACGCGATCAAGCTCGGCATCCAGGCGGCGGGCCTGAACGCCTATCAGCAATTCCCCGGCATCCGGGGCCTGAGCGCGGAGATCTCGGCTGATCAGCACGGTGGCAAGGCGGTTTTCGATGGGCGCGGCATGACGCTGTCTTTGCCCGACATCTTTCGGCATGACATCAGCTTCAGCCAACTTGATGCGGCGGCGGATTGGCAATTTGATGACGCTGGCCTGAAGCTGAATTTTGCCGCTCAACGCCTGCTCAATCCGGACCTTGATGGCAGCGCAAAAGGGCATCTGGAATTTCCCGGGGTGGGGCCAAATGCCAGCCAGGGCAATACTCCTGTCACGGATCAGAACAGACGCCCGATCGTGGCCGACATCACAGCGCATCTCCGGCGGGGCGAGGCGAAAGCGGTGTATCGCTATTTGCCGCGAGCGGTGGGCGACGACACCTATCACTGGTTGCAGCACAGCCTGCTCGCCGGTCAATCGGATGATGTCAATCTGGTGCTGAAAGGGCCACTGGATCGTTTTCCGTTCGACCAGGGTGGCGGTGAATTCAAGGTGGCGATCAAGATGCTGAATGGCGTGCTCGATTACGCGCCAGGCTGGCCGCGCATCGAAGGTGTCAATGGCATGCTGGTGTTTCATGACAAAGCGATGACGCTGACCGCCGACACCGGCAAGATACTCGATGCTCGCCTTGGCCCGGTAAAGGTATCGCTGGCTGATCTGCATTCGCACGATTCGCCCTTGCTGATTGACGGTGAAGCCAATGGCGAGACGCGCGCGTTCCTTGATTTCATCAAGCGCTCGCCGGTGCATGCACATACCGATCGCTTTACCGAGCCGTTCAGGACGCAGGGCGAAGGCCGTCTGGATATCAAGTTGCAGATTCAATTGCATCGGATTGAAACAACCACATTGCAGGGCGCATACCGGTTCGACAACAACCGTCTCGACCCGGGCGGCGACCTGCCTGAATTGAGCGGGGTCAGCGGTAGCGTTGAATTCACGCAGGACACTTTGCAAGCGAAAAATATCCGCGCCCAGGTGCTCAACCTGCCGGTGTCGCTGAACATTGAAAGCGTGGTGACTGCGGCTGACGGCGACCGCAAAAGTCCATTGCGCGTGCAATTGATCGGCGATGTCAATCCGACCATCCTGAAGCCGCATCTGCCGCCAGCTCTGCATGGCCGGATCAGCGGCAGTACGCGTTGGCAGGCGGATATCGGGATGCATCCCAGCGGCAAGTCCGGCCTGACGCTGACCTCCGATCTGGTTGGCCTGGCGATCAATCTGCCGGCGCCATTCGGTAAGGCGGCGGACAAGGCCATGCCTTTGCAGGTGGTGAAAGAATCGAATGCGCTGGAGTCAGCGCGCGAAGGTTCGGCGACAAGCGATGCGACGAATACCGTGTTTGCGCGATATGGCGACTTGCTGACTTTGCGTGCGCTATTGTCTGCACAGTTGTCAGCCAATACGCCGGCTTGGGTGCATCTGCGTTTCGGCTCCGGCGAGGCGAGTGCGCCGACCGATTCCGGCTTGAAGATCAGCGGCGCGATGCGACAGCTCGACCTGGATGCGTGGCGCAAGCTCGATCTTGGGATAACGCCGGCGCAAGGCGTATCCAGCCCACTGCCGCTGCGCGAAGTCAGTCTGGCGTTCAATGAATTGCAGATTCTCGATCGGCGCCTGAACGATACCCATGTCAAATTGCGACCCGTCGGGGGTGGCTGGCGGGTGGCGCTGGCGGGACGCGAGATCAGCGGCGAAATTGTGACGGTTCCGGTGGGAGAAAAAGTCAGCCTGCTGGCTAACTTCAAGCGCCTGAGTTTGCCCGAGCTGGTATCGGCGAAGGCGCCGGGCGCGCCGGCGAGCGGCGTTGGGTTGAGTGCTGTCGAGGCATTGCCGAAATCAATGACCGATGTGCTGGCGGGTCTCGAGTTGAGTGCCGAGAGCACGCTGATCGATGGCCATGACCTGGGCGAATTGCATTTGCGCCTGTCGCCGGATACGTCACTGATTGGTCGCGGCTTCGGGTTGCGCATGGATAACCTGACCCTCAGCAACCCGGATGGCCAGTTACGCGGCAAGGGGGTGATCGCCCACCATCCACGCCGACAGAGCGAGTTTCAATTCGAACTTGAATCGAACAATTTCGGCAAGTTGCTCGACCGGATCGGGATGCCGGGACGGATCAAACGTGGCGCTGGCCGGATCTCCGGACCCTTGAGCTGGACCGGCGGCGTCGAGGCTTTCAGTTTGACCAAGCTGGCCGGCGATCTCCAGCTCGATCTGAAGCAGGGTCAGTTCACCCGAATCGAGCCCGGCGCGGGAAAACTGCTCGGGATACTCAGTCTGCAAAGCCTGCCGCGCCGCATCACGCTCGATTTTCGTGATGTTTTCTCGGAAGGTTTCGCGTTCGACGAAATCGGCGGCGGCATTTATCTGGAGCGGGGAACCGCCTATTTCAAAGATCTGCGCATGAGTGGCCCGGCGGCGAAGGTCAGGATCAGCGGCATGGCCGACCTGACGCGCGAAACCCAAAATCTGCGCGTCACGATCCAACCCAGGCTCGAAGATACGGTGGCCATGGCGGGCGCTTTGCTGGGCGGCCCGGTGGTTGGCGTCGGCACCTTCATCGCGAACAAGATTCTGCAAAATCCGATCGGCCAGGCGGCGACTTTTGAATACGCCATCAGCGGCGCCTGGGCCGACCCCGTGGTGACCAAATTGGCGCGACCGAAGGCGAACAGCGAGAGTGAAAGGTGAGGGGTGAGGGGGGAGGGGTGAGGGGGGGGAATTACGTTTCACCCAAGCCGCGTCGCGGCAAGTCACTTTTCACCTTTCACCTTTCACACTTCACCCCTCCCAATATTGGCTATTGCGGTTGCGCAAAGTCCTTGTGTACCCTCGAACCTCTCCAAAGCCTCCATGGGAGCATGCAGTGATCCGGCCGAAACCTTCCAGCTTTGCCAAGACCAAGACCCGCAGCGTGCCGAAGCCGGTGCAAGACACCATGGGCATTGTCCGCGTCGCGGCGGTACAGATGGCCTCAGGCCCCAATGTGGCGGCGAATCTGGCCGAGGCTGAGCGCTTGATCAACATGGCGGTCAGCGCGGGTGCCAAGCTGGTGGCGTTGCCCGAGTTTTTTGCCATCATGGGTTTGAAAGAAACCGACAAAGTGGCGGTGGCCGAAGCCGATGGCAAAGGCCCGATCCAGAAATTCCTCGCCGCGCAGGCCAAAAAGCACGCGATCTGGTTGGTCGGTGGCTCGGTGCCTATGGCCTGCGACAACCCTAAAAAGGTTCGCAATGCTTGCCTGGTGTATGACGACAAAGGCAAGCGGGTGGCACGTTATGACAAGATTCATCTGTTCGGCTTCGATCTCGGCAACGAACATTACAAAGAACAAACCACCATCGAAGCCGGCAACCGGCTGGTTGTTGTCGAGTCACCGTTCGGTCGCATCGGCTTGTCGGTCTGTTATGACTTGCGCTTCCCCGAGTTGTATCGGGCGATGGGCGATGTCGACATCATCCTGGTGCCGGCCGCGTTCACCGCCACCACTGGCCGAGCGCATTTTGAAACCCTGATCCGTGCCCGCGCCATTGAAAACCTGGCTTATGTCATCGCTCCGGCGCAAGGCGGCTATCACGTTTCCGGGCGCGAAACCCACGGCGACAGCATGATCGTCGACCCCTGGGGCAATGTGCTCGACCGCCTGCCGCGCGGCTCCGGTGTCGTTGTCGCCGGCATCAATCGCGCCTACCAGGACAGCCTGCGCAAGAGTCTGCCAGCCCTGAAACACCGTACCCTGGATTGTTCCAGCGGTATCGCAGTCGATGTCATCAAAGCCTGATTCGTAGGTGCGCCGTGCGCACCTTTTGACGTAAATCGGTGCGCACGGCGCACCCTACCTTTAACTGCTCATTCTCATGTCATCTGCCTCGCCTTTCTCTACCGCCGAAGCCACCTTGCTCGCCCCCAATGACGTCGATGCTGCCCAACTCGACAGCATCTTCGGCCAGCTCGCCGCACACCAGGTCGACGATGCCGACCTGTATTTCCAGTACACCCGTTCCGAGGCCTGGAGCCTGGAAGAAGGCCAGGTCAAATCCGGCAGCTTCAACATCGACCAGGGCGTCGGCGTGCGCGCTGTGGTGGGCGACAAGACCGCTTTCGCCTACTCCGACGACATCCGCTTGCCTGCCATCCGCGAAGCCGCCGCCACCGTGCGCGTCATCGCCGCCGCCGGCCAATCGGCCACGGCGCGCGTGGCCAGTCGCAGCGCAGGGCGCGCGTTGTATGCGCCGATCGACCCGCTCGCCTCGTTGAGCGAATCGGACAAGGTCGCCTTGCTGCATCGGCTGGAAGACTACGCGCGCAAGCTGGATGCCCGCGTCACTCAGGTGGTCGCCAGTCTGGCCGGTGAATATGAAGTGATCTTCGTGACCCGTCTCGACGGCCGCAGCGCCGCCGATGTGCGGCCGCTGGTGCGGGTGTCATTGCAGGTCATCGTCGAACAGGACGGCAAGCGTGAACAGGGCAGCGCCGGCGGTGGCGGACGTTTCGACTACGCCTATTTCAGTGACGCGATGTTGCGCGAATACGCTGAACTTGCCGTGCATCAGGCGTTGACCAACCTCAACGCCAAGCCCGCCCCGGCCGGCAGCATGACCGTGGTGCTCGGTTCCGGCTGGCCCGGCATCCTGTTGCATGAAGCCATCGGCCACGGTCTGGAAGGCGATTTCAATCGCAAGGGCTCGTCGGCGTTCTCTGGTCGCATTGGTCAGCGCGTCGCGGCCGATGGCGTCACCGTGGTTGATGACGGCACCATTTCTGATCGACGCGGCTCGCTCAACATCGACGATGAAGGCACGCCGACGCAGCGCACTGTGCTGATCGAAAACGGCATCCTGCGTGCCTACATGCAAGACAACATGAACGCCCGCCTGATGGGCATGGCGCCGACCGGCAACGCACGCCGCGAATCGTTTGCCCACCTGCCGATGCCGCGCATGACCAATACGTACATGCTTGCCGGAGACAAGGATCCTGCCGAGATCATCGCTTCGGTGAAGAACGGGCTTTACGCGGTCAACTTCGGCGGCGGTCAGGTCGACATCACCAGCGGCAAATTTGTCTTCTCCGCCGCCGAGGCCTACATGATTGAAGACGGCAAGGTGACTTACCCGGTCAAAGGCGCCACGCTGATCGGCAACGGCCCGGACGTGCTGACCCGCGTCTCGATGATCGGCAACGATATGCGCCTCGATCCCGGTGTTGGCACCTGTGGCAAGGAAGGCCAGAGCGTGCCGGTCGGCGTCGGTCAACCGACCATGCGCATCGACGGACTGACTGTTGGCGGCACACAGTAATTTTCTCAACCTGTAGGCGGAAAAGCCGAAGGCGCCTTCCGCCCTGTTTCGTGCCACCTCTAGCCGAAGGCGCTATCGCTTTTCTGCCCTACCTCCTCTCAATGGCCGATTCCGAACTGCACAAGGGCGCCGCCAAAACCGCCCGCATCCCGATCAAGATCATCCCCAAGCCGCGCCTGAAGTTGCCGGCGTGGATCAGGGCGCAAGCCCCCAGCGCACCGGAAGTGGCCCAGCTCAAGTCCATCCTGCGCGATGCAAAACTGCATACCGTCTGCGAAGAAGCCTCTTGTCCGAATCTGGGTGAATGCTTCAAAAACGGCACTGCCACCTTCATGATCCTGGGTGATCTGTGCACCCGGCGCTGTCCGTTCTGCGACGTCGGCCACGGCAAGCCGCTGCCGCCCGACCCGGACGAGCCACGCCACCTGGCGGAAACGCTGGCAGCCATGCGACTCAAATATGTGGTGATCACCAGCGTCGATCGCGATGATCTGAAAGATGGTGGCGCGCAGCATTTCGTTGATTGCATCCAGGCCGCGCGCGATGCTTCTCCCATCACCCGCATCGAAATCCTCGTCCCCGACTTTCGCGGCCGGCTTGATCTGGCCCTCGACATCCTGGCTCAGTCGCCGCCGGACGTGCTGAACCACAACCTGGAAACCGTGCCGCGCCTATACAAAGCCTGCCGCCCCGGCGCCGATTACGCGCATTCGCTGCTTCTATTGAAGACCTTCAAAACGCGTTGCCCGAAGGTGCCGACCAAGTCCGGCATCATGCTGGGCCTGGGCGAATCTGATGCCGAAGTGCTTGATGTACTGCGCGATTTGCGCGCGCATGACGTTGATATGCTGACCGTTGGCCAGTACTTGCAACCTTCGCCACATCACCTGCCAGTCGAACGTTTCGTGCCGCCTGATCAGTTCGCCGAGTTAGAACGTATCGCGCTGGAAATGGGCTTCAAAAACGTCGCCAGCGGGCCCATGGTGCGCTCGAGTTATCACGCCGACCAGCAGGCGATGGGAATTTGACGGGCCGAGTCAGGCCAGGGTGTCGCCCACTTTGAGCGCGTGGCCGGCAAGGAATGCACTGACTGGAAGACGTTTGCCACCGGCTTTCTGGACTTCCGTGACCGCCAGTGCGCCAACTCCGCAGGCGATGTGCAGTTCGAAGTCGCTCAGCGCCAGGTTGCTGCCGGGTGTGCCTAATTCCGCTACTGGCCGCGCTTGCCAGATTTTCAGCGGCGTTTCATCGAGCAGACCATAGGCGCCGGGGAAGGGGTTGAAGGCGCGAATCTTGCGCTCCAGTTCTGCAGCCGGACGGCTCCAGTCGAGGCGCGCTTCTTCCTTGCTGATCTTGGCGGCGTAGGTGCTCAGCACGTCGTCCTGCGGTGTTGCGTCCACGTTGCCGGCGGCCAGATCGGGCAGCAACTTCACAATTTCACGCGCGCCAAGTTCCGCCAGGCGGTCATGCAGGCTGCCAGTGGTGTCGTCAGGCCGGATCGGCAAGGCGCTACGGGTCAGCATCGCGCCGGTATCAAGACCCTTGTCCATCAGCATCAGCGTGATGCCGGTTTCGCTGTCACCCGCTTCGATGGCGCGATGGATCGGCGCCGCGCCGCGCCAGCGTGGCAGCAGTGAGGCGTGGATGTTGATACAGCCTAGCCGCGGCATGTCCAGTACGCTTTGAGGCAGGATCAAGCCATAGGCGGCGACGATCATGACGTCGGCATTGGCTTCGAGGATGGGCTGACGCGCGGCGTCGGTTTTCAGGTTTTCCGGTTGCGCGACATCGATGCCATGCGCCAGCGCGACTTCCTTCACCGGGCTCATTTTCAGCTTCATGCCGCGTCCGGCCGGGCGATCCGGCTGGGTCAGTACCAGTGGGATGTCGTGGCCGGCGGCAATCAACGCACGCAGCGCGGACGCCGCGAATTCCGGTGTGCCGGCGAAAATCAGACGCATGCAGTCAGCCTCACATTGCTTCAAGCGCTTGCTTGGTCAGTTTGCGTTTGATGCGCGTTTGCTTGAGGCGGGAGAGATATTCGACAAATACTTTGCCATCGAGATGGTCGATTTCGTGCTGGATGCATACGGCAATCAGGCCGGTCGCGTCGAGTTCGAAGATTTCACCAGCGAGATCGACGGCTTGCACGCGGATGTGTTCGGCGCGGGTGACCTTGTCGTAAATACCCGGCACCGACAGACAACCTTCCTCACGTACCGACTCGCCTTCTTTCATCAGAATGCGTGGATTGATGAAGGTGAGCAGGCTGTTTTTCTCTTCGCTGATATCGGCGACCAGCATGCGAATATGGCGGTCAATCTGTGTCGCGGCCAGACCTATGCCGGGCGCGGCATACATGGTTTCCGCCATGTCAGCGGCGAGTTGGCGGATTTCAGGCGTGACTTCGGCGACTGGTTTGGCTACGGTATGCAGGCGCGGATCAGGGTAGTGCAGAATTTTTAGCAGGGCCATGTTGAGTGTCGGCGCTTAATATGGAGGCTAAAGAAGACAAAAATCGGGCAAAGTGGTTTAAGTTTTTTCTTGTCTGAATTATAACGGCCTGAAGTTTAGATACTCGCCACCGCCATCCATGAAGGGCAGGAACATGCGTACTCTTATATTGATTGCTGCATTGGGTTTGAGTTCAGGTCTGAGCGCTTCGCTCAGGGCCGATGAAATCCGTCTCCAGGACAATCCACCTGACCGGCATGTCGTGGTCAAGGGCGACACCTTATGGGATATCTCAGAGAAATTTTTGAAAGATCCCTGGAAGTGGCCCGAGGTCTGGCAACTCAACAAAGAACAGATCAAGAACCCGCATTTGATCTACCCGGGTGACGTGGTGGTGCTGACGATGGAAGGCGGCAAACCGCGTTTGTCGTTGCAGGGTGGCCGGTTTGGCGAGACGGTGAAGCTGTCGCCTTCTGTGCGTGGCGAACCCATCATCACCAAGGATGCCGCGATTCCAAGTATTCCGGTCAAGGCAATTGCTCCCTTCTTGAGTCGCACCGGCATCATTGATCCTGAAGTATTGGCTGCTGCACCTCGCCTGTTGGGGGCTGCCGATGAGCGCGTGCTGATGATGGAGTCGGACGTGGTTTACGCCAGCCAGGGTGATGGTTCTACGACTGACTGGAAAATCGTGCGGCCGGGTGTT
Source organism: Burkholderiales bacterium (assembly GCA_038215555.1). Classification (GTDB taxonomy): domain Bacteria; phylum Pseudomonadota; class Gammaproteobacteria; order Burkholderiales; family Thiobacillaceae; genus PFJX01. The sequence continues at coordinate 23,477 of JBBQQT010000013.1, forward strand.
GAGTTGATCGACCCGGACACCAAAGAATCGCTTGGTTTTGAGGCGATTCATGTTGGCGAGGCACGCACCCTTGCGCAGGGTAACCCGATGACTTTGGTCATCCGGCGCGGATACCGGGAGATTGCTCGCGAAGACAAGCTGATGCCGGCGCTTCCGTCAGACCTGGATAGCCTTGTGCCGCATGCCCCCGTCAATGACATCAACGGGAAAATCATTTCAGCCTATGGCGGTGTTGCTGCGACTGCGAAATACGCAACAATCGTCATCAACAAAGGACTCCGGGACGGGGTGGAAGCCGGCCACGTGTTTGCCATTGCACACCAAGGCAGACAGGTCAAGTCAGACAAGGTTGTGGAGCGTCATCGCTACCTTGATACGAAGTGCCTCAAGCCTGGCAAGACCATTACCAATGATTTCTACGATCCGAAGGAAGTCTTTGAGGACTGCAAAGACACCAATTCGCCCTCCATGTTCACCACCAAGGAAGCATGGCGTTATGCGGATGTCGGTTGTTTGAAACCAGGCGCAAAAATCAGCGCTTTTGAGTTCTTTAATCCCAAGGATGTATACAAACTCCACTGTCGGCCTGGTGAGGATTCAATAAAACTGCCTGATACCCCTGCTGGATTGGCTTTCGTTTACCGGGCTTACCAGAAAGTTGCGTATGCACTTGTCGTGCAAGCAAATGGTCCGATTTACCTGATGGATGTAGTCAAGAAGCCTTGACGGCGTGCATTGACGCAGCCGCCTGGCTGACGCTCGAAGCCATCCCCGGTCTCGGGCCGGATGCGGCGCAGCGTCTTTTACGCGCGTTTGATCTTCCGGCCGACATCCTCGCTGCCCCTCCGGCGCAACTGGAACCGTTGGTTGGCAAGACGTTGGCACGCGCCATTGCACAAGGTGTCGATGCCGCCGTGCTGCAACCGGGTCTGGATTGGCTGGCGCAGCCGGACAATCATCTGATTACCTGGAACGACCCGGCTTATCCGGCGGCTTTGCGAGATTTGCCGGCGCCGCCGGCCTGGCTTTATGTCAAGGGTGATCCAGCCTGGCTGGCGCGGCCGATGCTGGCCATCGTTGGCAGCCGGCATGCCACGCCACAAGGACTGCGCGATGCCGAAGCCTTTGCGCAGACGCTTTCCGAAGCTGGCCTGACCATCGTCAGCGGGCTCGCGCTGGGTATCGATACCGCTGCGCACAACGGCGGGCTGGCGGGATTGGCGAGTAGCGTGGCGGTGGTCGGCACCGGACTGGACCGGGTGTATCCGGCGCGCAACAAAGCGCTGGCGCATCGTCTGGCGGCGGAAGGCGCGATTGTTTCCGAGTTTTCGATTGGCACACCGCCGAAAAGCGGTCATTTCCCGCGCCGCAACCGGATCATCAGCGGCCTCAGTCTGGGCGTGCTGGTGATCGAAGCGGCGCTGGAAAGCGGCTCGCTGATTACCGCTCGTCTGGCTTCGGAGCAGGGCCGCGAAGTGTTCGCTTTGCCCGGCTCGATTCATTCCACCCTGGCCAAAGGTTGCCACCGGTTGATCAAGCAAGGCGCCAAACTGGTCGAGTCGGCGACCGATGTGCTGGAAGAGTTCGGCCGTTTGTTGCCTGAGACGCTGCTGCACAAGAGCGCCAATACGGCAGCATCCGGTGCGGCATCAGAATCCGATGATGCCTTGCTCGCGTTGCTTTCCGGCGGCCCGTTGATTCTCGATCAGCTGGCTTCTCGGCTTGGCTTGACGGTAGAGGATGTCTCGGTCAAGCTTCTCGCGGCCGAAATGCAGGGCGCCATTGCCAAGTTGCCTGGCGGCCTTTATCAACGACTGTTCTGACAATGTTCGACATCCTTCTCTATCTCTACGACACCTATCTTTTGTCCGAACATTTCCCGGATCCTGAACGCCTTTCGCGCAAGCTTTCCGCTGCCGGCTTCGAGGATGAAGCCATTGGCGAAGCGCTCGACTGGCTCGCCGCGCTGGATGATCTGAGCACCGACGAGGGTGAGGTCGAACATCCGTCGGTGCGGGTTTACAGCACCTATGAAATCAGTCGCCTGGCCACCGAAGGCCGCGGTTTCCTGACTTTCCTCGAAGGCTCCGGCCTGTTGCCGGTACATGCTCGCGAATGGGTGATTGATCGTGCGCTGGCGTTGAGCGACACCGAGGTGTCGACCAACCGGGTCAAATGGATCGCCTTGCTCGCGCTCTGGAAACTGAAGGGCGCCGGTGACGTTTTGTGGCTGGAAGACCTGGTTCGGGGTGGCGAGGTGTCCGACGAAGACGGCGACGAAGTCAGTGATTCGGACGATGATCTGGCCATAGACTGGCAACCCACCTTGCACTGATTACCTGCCGTGTCCAAACAACTCATCATCGCCGAGAAACCGTCGGTCGCTCAGGATATTGCCCGCGCCCTGGGTGGTTTTACCAAGGAAAAGGACTTTTTCGAGTCCGAGCATTTCGTTCTTTCTTCTGCCGTCGGCCATCTGCTCGAACTGACTTTGCCAGAAGAATTCGAGGTCAAGCGCGGCAAATGGTCGTTCGCGAACTTGCCGGTTATTCCGCCGCACTTTGCGTTGAAGCCGGTGGAAAAAACCGAAGACCGGCTGAAATTGCTCACCCGTCTGATCAAGCGCAAGGATGTTGACGGCCTGATCAACGCCTGTGACGCGGGTCGCGAGGGCGAGTTGATCTTCAATTACATCGCCCAGCACAGCGCAACCAAGAAGCCGGTCCGCCGTCTGTGGTTGCAGTCGATGACGCAGGGTTCGATCCGCGCTGGCTTCGCCAGCCTGCGTTCCGGCGAAGAGATGGCCGGCCTGCGTGCCGCCGCCATCAGCCGCGCCGAAAGCGACTGGCTGATCGGCATCAATGGCACCCGTGCGATGACCGCCTTCAACTCGAAGACCGGCGGTTTTCATCTCACCACCGTAGGTCGTGTGCAGACGCCGACGTTGGCTATCGTGGTCGAGCGGGAAGAGAAGATTCGTGCTTTCAAGCCGCGCGCCTACTGGGAACTGGAAGCTCGCTTCGCTGGCGAGAAGGGTGAATATCCCGGCCGCTGGTTCGATGAGAAATTCAAAAAACCGGAAGACGACGAACACGCCACCGCCTACCGCCTGTGGGATCAAGCACGCGCCGAGACGATCCGCGCCGCTTGCCTGGGCAAGTCGGCCAAGGCAACTGAAGAAACCAAGCCGACCAGCCAGTTGTCACCGCTGCTGTACGACCTGACCAGCTTGCAGCGCGAAGCCAATGGCCGTTTCGGTTTTTCCGCCAAGACCACCTTAGGGCTGGCGCAGGCGTTGTACGAAAAACACAAGGTATTGACCTATCCGCGGACCGATGCACGCGCGCTGCCGGAGGATTACCTGCCGACGGTGAAGGAAGTGCTGGCCAATCTGCCGGAGGAATATGCGCCGCTGGCGAGCACCATCCTCGACAAAAAATGGGTCACCCCAAACAAGCGCATCTTCAACAACGCCAAGATTTCCGATCACTTCGCGATCATTCCGACCGGCAATCCGCCGAAGTCGCTGAATGAAATCGAACAGAAGTTGTACGACCTGGTCACCCGCCGCTTCCTCGCCGTGTTCTATCCGGCGGCGGAATATGCGGTGACCACCCGCATTACCCGGATCGATGAACACGCTTTCAAGACCGAAGGCAAAGTGCTGGTGAATCCGGGTTGGCTGGCGGTGTATGGCAAGGAAGCCGCAGTCGAAGACGAAGACGGCGGCACGCCTTCGCTGTCGCCCATCGTGCCGGGCGAAACGCTGGCGACCCAATCGGTCGAGATCAAGGCTGCTTTCACCCGGCCACCGGCACGCTTCAACGAAGCCACACTGCTGTCGGCAATGGAAGGCGCCGGCAAGATGATCGAGGACGAGGAACTGCGCGCGGCAATGGCCGGGCGCGGCCTTGGCACGCCGGCAACGCGGGCGCAGATCATCGAAAATCTGATCTCCGAGGTCTACATGCACCGCGAGGGCCGCGACCTGGTACCCACGGCCAAGGCTTTCTCGCTGGTGACCTTGTTGCGCGGCCTGGGGGTCAAGGAACTGACTTCGCCAGAACTCACCGGCGGTTGGGAATACAAGCTGGCGCAGATGGAGCGCGGCAAGCTGTCGCGCGACGAGTTCATGGCGCATATCACTGCGCTGACACAGGAAATCGTCGATCGCGCCAAGCGCTATGAGTCGGATACCGTGCCGGGCGACTTCGTTACGTTGAGTACGCCATGCCCGAAATGCGGTGGCATGGTGAAAGAGAATTACAAGAAATTCGCTTGCCAGTCGTGTGACTGGAGCACCTGGAAGATCGTCGCCAGTCGCCAGTTTGAAGTGGCCGAGATGGAAGCCTTGCTCCGCAGCGGCAAGATCGGCCCGTTGACCGGGTTCCGCAACAAGATGGGGCGGCCGTTCGATGCCGAAATCCGGCTCAATGACGACAAGATGCCCGAATTCGACTTCGGCCAGCCGCGCGAAGGCGAGGCAGCCGAGCCAGTCGATTTCTCCGGCCAGGAAAATCTGGGCACTTGTCCAAAATGTGGCGCGGCCGTTTACGAACATGGCAACTCATTCGTTTGTGAACGCAGTGTCGGGCCAGCCAAGACGTGCGATTTCCGCAGCGGCAAGCTGATTCTGCAACAGCCAGTGGAACCCGCCCAGATGCAGAAACTATTGGCTGAAGGCAAGACTGATCTATTGACTGGTTTCGTTTCCGCTCGTACCAAGCGCAAGTTTTCCGCCTTTCTGGTGCGCGACAAAGACGGCAAGGTCAGCTTCGAATTCGAGCCGCGCCCCGAAGGCGGCGCCAAACGCGCGGCCCCCGCGCCGGGCAAGGAATTGGGCAAACATCCAAGCGATGGCAAGCCGATCAGCCTCAAATCCGGTCGCTTCGGACCCTATGTGCAGCACGGCAAACTCAACGCCACGTTGCCGAAGGAGATGAATCCGGAAGCGGTAACGCTGGAACAGGCCATCGAGCTGCTGGCGATCAAGGCGGCGGCCAAGTAAACACAAGCAAATCTTCTCCCACTGCAAGAAAAGGAAAAATCATGGCCGTTCTGGTTGGCAAGCAAGCCCCCGATTTCACCGCTGTCGCTGTGATGGGCGATAACGATTTCGACGAAAACTTCAATCTATCCAGCTACATCAAGGGCAAATACGCGGTCATCTTTTTCTATCCGCTCGATTTCACTTTTGTTTGCCCGTCAGAACTGCTGGCTTTCGATCATCGCCTGGCCGAGTTCCAGAAGCGCAATGTTGAAGTCATCGGTGTCTCGATCGACTCGCATTTCTCCCATCTGGCTTGGAAGAACACGGCGGTCAACAATGGCGGCATCGGACAGGTGCGTTACCCGCTGGTGGCCGACATCAAGCATGATATCTGCAAGGCGTATGACGTCGAAGCCGAAGGCGGCGTCGCTTTCCGCGGTTCCTTCCTGATCGACATGAACGGCGTGGTGCGGCATCAGGTCGTCAACGATTTGCCGCTGGGCCGCAATATCGACGAAATGATTCGCATGGTTGATGCGCTTCAGTTCGTCGAAGAACATGGCGAAGTCTGCCCGGCTGGCTGGAAGCATGGCGACGAAGGCATGAAGGCCTCCACGGCAGGCGTCGCCGAGTACCTGGCCAAGCACGGCGAGGAGCTGTAAGCCAAGAGAATGTGTCACGCAGAGTGTCACGGAAAAAAGGGGCTGCCGCCCCTTTTTTCCTGACTGTAATTACCCCTCCGTGCGCGAGGGAGGCCGGGAGGGAGTGAACGCTCGCGCGCAGCCCGCCTTTAGTGGCCGCAAAAGAACAACTAGAACATTCTTGCCGCGTTGGCGGGCGCGCTGCTGCGTTGCCGGTCGCTTGCAGGGAATGGCCATGCTGCGCGTCCGGCGCCTTGCAGCACATCCCGCCAGCACGCCCATCATCGTCCAAGTTCTTAACGTGAAACACACAGTCCCGTTCGCCCAGAGCGTGTCGAAGGGGCCCACGGTCAAAGTTGCCCTTCGACAAGCTCAGGGCGAACGGTTTCATGATTTGGGGTGACGACTCTCGTCATGAAAGTTAGCGCAGGTGTTTCTCCCACAGCTCGCGGTTGTCGATCGGCGTCATGTCCTCGTTGTGCTTGGGACTGCGGCCGGTAAAGCGTACGTGGTCGTAGGGCTGGCCTTCCCATGTCTCGTCGGTGGTGCTGTTGCGCGTGCCCCAGTTGTCAGTGTGATTGACGGTGCCGCCCTGCATCGACGATATCCAGTCCTGCTCGCCGCGGATGGTCTGGGTGCGCTTGTAGTCCAGGTAGTCCTGGCTCTTCTGGCTCTCGTCATAAGCGGCCTGCATCATCTCGCGGATGTCCCGGGCGTTGCCCGCCACCTTGCGCGCGGTCTCCCGCTCCATCTGCCTGAGCCGTTCCATGCCCTGCCTGATGTAGCTTTTCACCCAGTCTTCGTCGAGGGCATAGGAGCCGAGCATGGCGCCGAACAGGGGCGCGTAGTCCTCGAAGCGATCACTCGGCGCCGCCACAGTGATATGGCGGAAATTCCAGTTGGTATCGAGGCGCGAACCGAAGCTGATACCCAGGGTATAGCCCTTGAACGGCCCCTCCCGCGTGACCCGAAGATTGTTGATGGCGAGGTCGGGATAGAGTTGGGCGATCTGTCTCGCTTGACGGCGCGCCAGGCTCATCAGGTCGGCGCCCGCCGCGCTGCCGAGCTGCAGGGTGACCTTGTAGCGCAACGCCGGGTCGGCCGAGATCGCGATGACCTTGAATCTGGACACTAAATTGGCCTCCGCCTATAGAGGGCGGCCCGCGCCATGTATACCGCCCTCGGCGCTGGATCGGATGTGATCAAGAAGCGTAAGCTTTGAGCATGAATGCCGCCATGCCTTCCCCGCTCTCGCCCCCGCTCTTGCTGTCGGTCATCGAACTGTTGGGCTACCCAAACCTGCGCCTCCTTCATGAACGTTTGGGCTATCGCGTGCTGACCGAGTTCTCGGTGCGCAAGGCGATCAGCCTGATGCGCAAGGAAAAGCCGGCGGTCATCGTGGCGGATTTCTACTTCCAGCCGGATTTCCGGGATCGGGTCAGCAATCTCGAATCCCTTTTGGCTACGGCGCAATCGCACAAGGATGTGAAAATATTGGTGCTATACGAATCGGCGCATGAGCACGTGCTGGATCGCGTGCGTGCGCGTTTCCGCATCGATGCCGCGTTGACACTGCCGGTGCGCGAAGCTGAACTGGAAAGCGTGTTGGCTGCCTGGCGTTGAAGCTTTCCTGCTTTTCGGCAGCAGAATCTTTTCGAGAACTGGGTGGCAAATCCGCCCATAAAAATTCTGATTAAAGTTTTTTAGTGGCTGTCCGTTAAATCATCCGGCAACTTAATTTGTTGCTCACCTGCAAAGGGCAAACTCATCGAAAGATGAGGACGCAAAGTCACCGGTCTAAAGGGCGAAAGCCCCATGACAGCGGGATTTCCAGGTCAAGGTGGAGCCATTCGGCTGCCCTTTTCTTGTCTTCCCTCTTCGCGATGCCCTGCGGATTTCTCCTGTAACGGAGATTCCAGGCCATGTGGTTTGCGGGGAATGTGGCCCGGATCGAATCGGGCAGAAGGAAAGGGTCATGGTCTTGGCAAATAGATCGCCAGCGCGCGTCAGCCGTTCAGATCCCGCTACACGGGATGCCTGGGCTGCTTTGCCATCGACACTGCGCGAGTGCGGCGAAATCGCAGGTCAGCGGCTTACTGGCGTGTTGTCCGATGCACTGTGTCAGGCAGAGGAACTGCTTTTTTCCAACAGTGCGCAGGCGCTGACGCATGGCGAATGCGAAGTCATGCTGAATGCGGCCGAATTTGCCCGGGCGCATAGAGCACGGATGGTAGAAGACTTCCTTGCGCACTTCGAGAACCGCTATGTCCGTGCCTGCCAGTACAAGCCGACGATCATGACCGCCTTCCAGCTCGATTTCGACGCCAGCCAACTGGAGGTTGTGCAGCATGATCTGCTCGATGATTCACTCGAGCCGGGCATGCTTGCTGAGGCAATCCAGAATGCGAGTTGGCTCTCAATGAATGATTTGACCCAGTGTTTTGGCATCTTGCTTGGTGCCGACTCGATCAAATCGAATGACATGCCGTTGAGCCCGAAACTGATTGAAGCCGCTGTCTCTGAGGCGATACGAGATCAGCCTTGGCGGCATGATGCAAAATTGCAGGTGATTCGAAGTCTGCGCAAGTTTTTCCCGGATCGTGTTGGTCTGATTTACCGCGATCTGGCCCAGCATTTGCGCCCGATGCTTGGCTTGGCGATCGTGCCGAAAGCCGTTCGCTCCCTTCCGCCGCACGATTCTTCGTATGCGCCTTCAGATGAGCTTTCGGATAAGGCGGCGGGTGTCGATCAGGCAATCGAGAAAAAAACTGACGTAAGCGAGATGGTGTCCGCCAATGCAATGATCGAATACGCCATGGCGGCGGCGCGCGGTGAAGTGGTGCGCCGCCAGATCGAGCCGGAGACCGTGTTGCCACGCAGTGAGGCCATTCTGGTTTCGCCTGAAAAGCCGCCTGAAAAGCCGCCTGAAAAGCCGCTTGAAGAGCCGCTTGAAGCGGCAGTTGAAGCACCCGCTGAAGTACGTGTTGCAGCCCAGCCCTTGCCTGATCCGGCGGTGCTGACCCCCATACTGGAAGTGCCGCAACCCATCACGCAGAACATCCCGCCAAGGCGGAAAACCCAAATCGGCAAAGCTCAGGCAGCCTTGGCGTTGGCTGGATTGACGTGTGGTGCCCGGATGGAATTTCGTGAGCAGGATGGCAGTACAACACCGCTTAAAGTGACCTGGATCAGCCCGCACAAAAGCTTGTACCTGATGACCAACCGCGAAAAGGGACGCGCTCTGTCGATGGGTATCGACGATTTGGCCGCAGCCTTATGTGAGGGGCGCGTGCGCATCGTCATGCCAAGCAAGAACCACACACCTGCCAGCGCCTACCCCAGGCAGCGGGCCAAGAAGACGGCTTGAAAGGAAATCCAGGATGTCGCCCTCGATGCTGACCGCACCCTTGACACAACCGTTGCGCCAACGCGCACCGAATCTGCAGAACGCTGAGGTCGCAGACATCAGCATGCCTCGATTCATTACGCGTCAACCCTTGCTGGATCAAGCGTTCAGCATCATCGGCTATGAACTCAAGGTGAAGGCTGGCCCTTTGCCGGTCTTGCCGGGTGCGACCAGCTTGCGCCAGATCCAGGACGAAGCATTGCTGGTCAGCGTCATCGATCTCGAATATCAGCAGGCATTGAATCGCAGATTGACCTTGCTGAAGGTCAATTCAGCGACTCTGGATAACCCGCTACTGGACAAACTGCCGCGCGAAAGCGCCATCCTCGCCGTGCATCCGCAGAACCCCACTCCCGCGCTGCTTGCACGTTGCCAGGCTTTGGCGCGTGAGGGATACGCGCTGGCACTGGATGAAGCCGCATTGATGCCTGGCATGATCCCGCTGGCAATGCAGAGCAAATACCTGCGCTTCGATGCCGGCGGCAACGATCTGATGTCGCTGACCGACAAGCTTGTGCGCATCCAGAACATCCAGGGGCCACGCCTGATTGCCAGGAATGTGGAAAACGAGGAAACCTTCGCCGCTTGCCGCAAGCTTTCATTCGACCTGTTCCAGGGCTATTTCTTTACCCAGCCTGGTCTTGCGCGCGCGCGTGGCATCGACACCAGTCGGCTGCGCATCATCAAACTGCTGAATCTGGTGATGAGTCACACCGAATTCCCCGGCATCGAGGCACAGTTCAAGCTGGATCCCGGCCTTTCCCTGAAGATGCTGCGCTTCATCAATTCCGTCGGGGTGGGGTTGCGCTATCCGGTCCGTTCGATCGGCCATGCCTTGCTGATGCTCGGCCACGACCAACTCTATCGCTGGCTGACGCTCTTGTTGTTCACCCATCAGGAGTCCGACGGGCGCAGCCAGGCGCTGCTCAGAAACGCCTTGGTACGGGCGCGGCTGACGGAACTCCTTGGTCAGGATCAATTGGCGAAAGAGGATCGAGACGGATTGTTCATCGCGGGCATTCTGTCGATGCTGGAAGCCCTGCTCAACCTGCCAATGGTGCAGATTCTCGCGGCGCTGAACTTGTCAGAGCCGATCGTTGAAGTCTTGTTGCATGGACGTGGCATTTATGCGCCCTACTTGCGTCTGGCTACCGCGTTTGAGAATGGGGACGCTGCAACCATCGGCCAACTCACGCAGGCGCTTGGTCTTAGCCATGAATCGGTCAATCTGGCGCACATGAATGCGTTGATCTGGTCAGAGGGAATGGATGTTTGAACGCTGGATGTTTGAGTCCTAGTTTGGGCGGGCAGACTGAAACCTCGCCGCGTTGCACTCGCAACGGCCCCGCTATTTTTCCAGCCAACTTTTCCACCCCGAACTCGGCGGCGTCGAACTGTATTTCAAGGTTGACGTGACGAATTGATCAGCTGCATGCCGCAAAACGAACCAAAGAAGCACCGTAGGGTGCGTCATCCGCACCAATAATCAGATTCGAACGATGGATCAGCCGCGCCGCATCGAATCGAAGAAATCGTTGTTGGTCTTGGTGGCGCGGATCTTGTCGGAGAGGAATTCCATCGCTTCCATGTCGTCCATCGGGTAGAGCAGTTTGCGCAACACCCAGATCTTTTGCAGGATCGAGGCTTCGATCAGCAGTTCTTCCTTGCGGGTGCCGGAGCGGTTGACGTTGATCGCCGGGTAGACGCGTTTTTCGGCCATGCGGCGATCGAGGTGGATTTCCATGTTGCCGGTGCCCTTGAATTCTTCAAAGATCACGTCGTCCATGCGGCTGCCGGTGTCGATCAGCGCGGTAGCGATGATGGTCAGGCTGCCGCCTTCCTCGATGTTGCGCGCGGCGCCGAAGAAGCGTTTCGGCTTTTGCAGCGCGTTGGCGTCGACGCCGCCGGTGAGCACCTTGCCGGAAGTCGGCTGCACGGTGTTGTAGGCGCGCGCCAGGCGGGTGATGGAGTCGAGCAGAATCACCACGTCCTTCTTGTGTTCGACCAGGCGCTTGGCCTTGGCGATGACCATTTCGGCGACCTGCACATGGCGCGCGGCGGGTTCGTCGAAGGTGGAGGCGACGACCTCGCCTTTGACCGTGCGCTGCATTTCGGTGACTTCTTCCGGCCGCTCGTCGATCAGCAGCACGATCAGGATCGCTTCCGGATGGTTGGCGGTGATGGCATGCGCGATGTGCTGCATCATCACCGTCTTGCCGGTCTTTGGCGGCGCCACGATCAGGCCGCGTGAGCCTTTGCCGATCGGCGAGATGATATCGATCACCCGGCCGGTCATGTTTTCTTCTGCCTTGATATCGCGTTCCAGCTTGAACGGCTGGTTGGGGAACAGCGGGGTCAGATTTTCAAACAGAATCTTGTGCTTCAGATCTTCCACCGGGCCGCCATTGGCCTTGTCCAACTTGGTCAACGCGAAGTAGCGCTCGCCGTCCTTGGGTGTCCGAATCTCGCCTTCGACGGTGTCGCCGGTATGCAGGTTGAAGCGGCGAATCTGCGACGGTGAGACGTAAATGTCGTCCGGGTTGGATAGATAGGACGTGTCCGGCGAACGTAGAAAGCCAAAGCCGTCCGGCAGAATTTCCAGTACGCCATCCCCGAAAATGCTCTCGCCGGTTTTTGCTGCTTGTTTGAGCAGAGCAAAGATCAACTCTTGCTTGCGCATCCGGTTGGCGTTCTCGATGCCATTGGCTTCGGCGATTTCGATCAGTTTGCTAACGTGGTGCTGCTTGACTTCGGAAAGATGCATGTTTTTATTGGGTGCAGGTTGGCCGCGAGGGCTAGCCGGAATCGGCCTGAGGAGGGATGTGCTGAAGAGAGGGAGAAGTCCGGCCTGGCGGGAGGGCGAATTCGTTGGCGCCTTGGCGCTTGTGAATCCGGCGAAACCTTGAGATTGCGCCAAGCGGGACTAAAGCTAACGGAAGTTAGATGTTGCTGTCAACGAAAGCGGTCAACTGGGACTTCGACAACGCGCCGACTTTGGTGGCTTCGACATTGCCATTCTTGAAAATCATCAGCGTCGGGATGCCGCGGATACCGAACTTGGGCGGTGTGGCCTGGTTTTCATCAATGTTCAGTTTGCACACCTTGAGGCGACCGGAATATTCCTTGGCGACTTCATCCAGAATCGGGGAAATCATCTTGCAGGGGCCGCACCAGTCCGCCCAATAATCAACCAGGACCGGCATGGGGGATTGCAGAACTTCCTGCTCGAAGGTGTCGTCGGTGACGTAATGGATATGTTCACTCATGGGGTTTGCCTCAGGGGGGATGGGAGTGCGGAGGGGATGATGATGGGGGCGAGTATTTGAAAGCAAGGCGCGCTGGGGGTGGCCGAAGTACATTGCTTGCCGCTATGCTAGCGAAAAACGATTAGTGAGGAAAGTTATGACCTATGTTGTTGCAGAAAACTGTATCAAGTGCAAATTTACCGATTGTGTTGAAGTTTGTCCGGTGGATTGTTTTCATGAAGGCCCGAATTTCCTGGTAATCGATCCGGAAGAATGTATCGACTGCAATCTCTGCGTATCGGAATGCCCGGCCGAGGCCATCTTTCCCGAGGATGACGTGCCCGATAACCAACGTCGGTTCATTGCCCTCAATGCCGAGTTGTCGCGCCTCTGGCCGACCATTACCGAGAAGAAGGATGCACCGCCGGATGCCGATGACTGGAATGGCAAACCCGGTAAGGCCGACTTGCTGGAACGCTGATCAATCCGCCAATACCGCCGCCATCGCTTTCAGGCAGGTATCCACATTCTTCTGGCTGGCGGAAGCCCCCATCAGACCAATGCGCCAGATTTTGCCAGCCAGGGCGCCGAGGCCGGCACCGATTTCCAGATTGAATTCATTCATCAGACGGGCGCGGCAGGCCGCATCGTCGATGCCTTCCGGCAGGATCACGGAATTCAACTGCGGCAAGCGTTCGTCGGCCGGTACCAGAAAGCTCAGACCCATACCTTCGAGGCCGTGCTTGAGTTCTTCATGCATCGTGCGGTGCCGCGCCCAGGCATTTTCGATGCCTTCCTCGGCCAGCATCACCAAGGCTTCGTGCAAGCCGTAAAGCGGGTTGATCGGCGCCGTGTGGTGATAGGTGCGTTTGCCTTCGCCGCTCCAGTAGCCGAGCACCAGGTTCAGGTCCATGAACCAGCTTTGCACCGGCGTCGTGCGCGCCCTGACTTTGCCGATGGCGCGCTCGGAGAAGGTCACCGGCGACAGGCCGGGCGTGCACGACAGGCATTTCTGACTGCCGGAATAGGCCGCATCGATGCCCCAGGCATCGATCAACACTGGCGTGCCGCCCAGCGAGGTGACGCAATCCATGATCGTCAGCGCGCCGTGCCTGCGCGCGATAGCGGCCAGCGTGGCGGCGTCGGATTGGGCGCCGGTGGAGGTTTCCGCATGTACGAAGGCGAGAATCCTGGCATCCGGGTGACTGGCGAAGGCGGCTTCCACCTTTGCGGCTTCCACCGCCCGGCCCCAGGCATCTTCCACCAGCACCGGTACGCCACCGCAGCGCTTGACGTTCTCCAGCATGCGGCCGCCGAATACGCCATTGCTGCAGACGATGACCTTGTCGCCTGGCTCCACCAGATTCACGAAGCAGGTTTCCATGCCGACCGAACCCGGGCCGGAAACCGGAAACGTCAGTTTGTTCTCGGTCTGGAAGGCATAACGCAACAGCGTCTTGGTCTGTTCCATCATGTCGCTGAAGGCCGGGTCGAGATGGCCGATGGTCGGCCGCGCCATGGCGTCGAGGATGCGTTGCGGCACATCGGACGGACCGGGGCCCATCAACGTGCGTCGCGGCGGCAGGAAGGACGGAATGGCGGGGGCGGTGACAGACATCGATCTCTCCAGATGAGTTATATCCGACGATTCTAGTGGGAATATTGAAACCGAACTTGCAACCGAACTTGCAACCGAACTTGCAACCGATCGAATCTGGAGCATGTCAGAAGCCGATTTGGAATTTCAACAACGTATTGGAGAAAACGCATGCAAAAAATAGTCATCTTGATCGGCTTGGGCCAACTCGGGCGCGTTTTTGCCGGCGGCCTGCTGAAAACCGGCCATCTCGTCGTACCGGTGAATCGTGGCGATGATCTGGACGCAGTCGCGGCGCGCTGGCCGGAACCGGATCTGGTCCTGGTTTCTGTCGCGGAAGCGGACCTGCATCCGGTGTTGGCGGCGCTGCCGGCAGTCTGGAAAGACTGCATCGGCTTGTTGCAGAACGAACTCTTGCCGCGCGACTGGCAAGCGCACGAGATTGAAGACCCAAGTGTGATTTCGGTCTGGTTCGAGAAAAAACCGGGCAAGGAATCGCTGCCTTTGCTGTCCTCGCCGGCGTATGGCTCGCAAGCGGAACGTCTGGTTGCGGCGCTGGCCGCGATCGAGTTGCCGGCGCATACGCTGCCCGATGCCGACGCATTGATGTGGGAACTGGTGCGCAAGAACCTCTATATCCTGACCACCAATATCGCGGGGCTGGAAACCAGTGGCGACGTCGGCACCCTGCGCGACCGGCACAACGTGTTGCTGGCCGCGGTGGCCAGCGATGTGCTCGATGTGCAGGAATGGCTGGTTGGCCAGAGTCTGGATCGGGCCGGTCTGATGTCCGGCTTGCTGGAGGCGATAACCGCCGATCCGCAACATGGTTGCGCCGGGCGATCCGCACCATTGCGCCTGAAACGCGCGCTGCATTATGCCGACGCCGCCGGCCTGGCGATCCCCGAGCTACGCCGTATTGCTGCCGCGCACGGGATTGAATAAGCCACCTGCCGAATTGGTCAGGTAGCTCCGGGAAACCCTGGCAATCCCTTGACGCAACCGAGGCGTCAGCGTGATTCGACAGCCTTCTGCCGCTGCCTGCATAATGCCGCGCGTTAACCGTTCCATCGCCTTTTTCAACGCGCTTTTGCCATGATCGAACTCCTGCTTATCCGAAATCTGGATTGCTTTCTTCACGCTGACGGCGTTGGAACTCGTGCTCGGCATCGACAACATCATTTTCATCTCCATCCTGATCGATAAACTGCCACGTGAACAACAGGAATTCGCCCGCCGGCTTGGCCTGTTCTTGGCCATGTTCATGCGTATTGGCCTGTTGTTGTTGCTGTCCTGGATTGTCGGCTTGACGGAGCTGATATTCACCGCATTGGGACAGGAGGTTTCCGGGCGCAACCTCATTCTGCTTTCCGGTGGCTTGTTCCTGATCTGGAAAAGCACCGGTGAAGTTCATCAACTGCTTGAAGGTGAAGAAGGCGAGACTTCGAGCAAAGTGGCGTCGAGTTTTGCCGGCATCATTGTCCAGATCATCATCATTGATCTGGTTTTCTCGCTTGATTCCATCATCACTGCGGTTGGCATGGTCAGTGAAGTCGGGGTGATGATTGCCGCAGTGGTCGCATCGGTGGGTTTGATGATGCTGTTCGCGCCGGCAATCGGCCGTTTCGTGTCGGATCATCCGACCATCAAAATGCTCGCACTGTCGTTCCTGGTCGTGGTCGGCGTGGTGTTGATCGCCGACGGCTTCGGCCATCATGTGCCCAAGGGTTACATCTACTTTGCCATGGCATTTTCGGTAGGGGTCGAGATGCTAAACATCCGCCTGCGCAAGCGGGCGAAGCAACCGGTTGTGCTGCATGAACTTTATGTCGTTGAGTCCCCTGTCAGGGACAAGTAAAACGCTAATGCCGTCAGGCTGAATTACGCTCGCGCCGACTTCGGTTGCGCCAGCAAGTAGACCGACGGGAACAGCAGCAGCGTGACGAACATCGAGAACAGCAAGCCGAACACCACGCAGACGTTCGACCAGGCTGTCGCCGATCACGGCCAAGGTCGCCAGATCAGTGCCACGCACGCGGATGCTGACGGCCTCGTCGGCGCTGGAAACCCGCACACCACGCAGGCCGGCGGCGCGGGCGCGGACTTTGACACCGGCCATTTTGACACTGGCCATTTCCGCCGCCGCGACCGCCTTGGTGAATTGCGCCACCCAGTCTTCGATGCTGCGTCCACGCTCCAGCCACGGCTTCAGTTCGATGTTCAGTGAGCTGCGGTTCGGGCGTTCGCGCCGGATTGTTCAAGCCGCCTTCATCGACGCCGCGCTCGCCGCAATGCAGTCAGCAGCAGCGCGGCAACCAGCAGCAGAAACGCTGTGTTGCCCCAGTGCATGTAGGGCGTCAAGCCTTGCCTGCCTTGCGCAGTGCCGCTCAACGTGCCGGTGGTGAAGGGTTTGAACAGTGCCCGCACCTGGCCCTGGTTATCCAGGATGGCGGTGACGCCGGTATTGTTGGCGCGCAGTTGCCAGCGGTCGGTTTCGAGCGAGCGCATGGCGCCGATCTGCAAATGCTGCCAAGGCGCCCAACTGTCGCCGAACCAGGCGTCATTGCTGACATTGACCAGCAGCGTGGCGTTGCGCGCGGCGTGGATGCGTTCTTCGCCGAAGACGTCTTCGTAACAGACATTGACCGCCAGTTTTTCGCCCGCCAGCGCCAACGGCGGTTGGTCCGCCGTGCCGCGGGCGAAATCGCCGAGTGGAATCGACATCAGGTTCACCGCCCAGCGAAAGCCGAACGGCACGAACTCGCCAAACGGCACCAGATGCGATTTGCGATAGCGTTGTTCCGGCGAACTGCCCAGACTGATCGTGCTGTTGTAGTAACGCGGCTGGCCTTGTGCATCGCGACCGTCGTCTTCCGGCAGGCCGATCAGCAGATCGCCGCCGCGGCCGCGGGCGTGATCGCTCAGCATGTCGAGATAGTCAGGCGGGATGTCGGAGCGAAACAGCGGCAACGCCGTTTCCGGCAACACGATCAGCTTGGCTTCACTGGCCAATACGGCGCGGGCGTAGTGGCGCAGCGTCGCGTCGAGTTTTTCCGGGCGGAACTTCATTTCCTGCGCGATATTGCCTTGCAGCAGGGCAACCGAGATCGGCGTGCCGGTGGCTTGCGTCCAGTGGTGTTGCTGCAGGCCCCAACCGCCGAGCCAGAGGGCGGCAAGAAAGCTCAGCGCCGCTTTCGGACGCAGGCTGAGCAGCGCCAATGCGCCGGCCGACAATGCCGCCAGCAGGCTGACGCCATAGACGCCAAACACCGGCGCGTAACCGGCCAGCGGGCTAACCGGCGCTTGCGAGTAGCCCAGCACCAGCCAGGGAAAGCCGGTGAAAATCCAGCCCCGTGTCCATTCCAGCAAGGCCCAGACGGCAGGCAGCGCGAGCGCCAGGCGAACTTCCGGCGCCGCAATCAAGCGAGCCGTCAACGCCAGCGCGATGCCCGGCAGCAACGCGATGAAGGCGCAGAACAACAGCGTCGCCAAGGCCGCCAGCGGCACCGGCATGCCACCATAGGTCGAAATGCTGACGTAAATCCACGATACGCCGAGCAGAAACATCCCCAGCCCATACGCCCAGCCGAGCCGGAAAGCCTCGCCCGGCCGGGCGGCGCGGGCGAGCCAGAATAGCCCCGCCAAGGTCAGGATCGGAATCGGAAACCAGCCGATCGGCGCGAAGCCGAGCGGCGTCAACGCGCCGAGCAGGGCGGCAAGTGGGTAGAAAAGTGCGGGGCGCATGGTGGAATTTGAGCGGTCATTCCGGCGCAGGCCGGAATCCAGTTGGTTAATCTGATTGCT
>JBBQQT010000014.1:0-40161 GCA_038215555.1 Burkholderiales bacterium
CTTTTTACTTTCCGTTGCCAGTCAACGCAGGAAGTTGAAGCCTTCGCCTTCCTTCGGTGCAAAGCGTGGATCTGGTGCGGGCTTTGCCGGCGGTGGTGGCGCGATTGGCGGTGGCGGGGGATCGGGTTTGTCGATCTGCGGTGGAGGTGGCGCCGGCGGTGGTTCGCTCGGGGGGGGGAGAGTTGATTTCGGCGCCGTTTTCGGTGGCACTTTCGGCACCGGTTTTGTGTTCGTGGCCGTGGCTGCGTTGCCGCCTTTCGGCGCCGGTTTAGGGGCTGACTTGACCGCTGTTTGGGTCGGGTCGGCAGATGTTGCCGTGGCCGACGTTGGGCTGCTGCCTGCGACTGCGGCGGCTTCGGGGAGTGGCGTGCCGGGGGGCGGCAGGGGACCGACTTTCGGCGGGCTACCTGACGGTTCCGCGGCTTCGGCATCGAACGCCTCGGCGAGTTCTTTCCAGCTGGGTTCAGGTTTTTCATTACCCAATAGCAGCTGGCGCAGCGCGGGTTCCATGTCTTTCACGATCTGAACCGCGATGCCGCTGGTGAAGCGATAGTCCGCTGCCGCCTCGCCGGGAACGAAAACGGTCATCACGCCAAAGAAACGGGCGCCGAGGTAGAACGCAAAGGTCGCGGTGCGGTTCATGACCTTGGATTCGATCACCGTACCGTTGGCGGCATAAACCTCTAGCCGATGGTCACCGGTGCCGGTTTTGCCGCCGATCTGCAGCGGTGTGCCGTCACCTTGCAAGAAGGTGCCGCGCAAACGGCGGGCGGTTCCCTGTTCCACGACATCGGCCAACGCTTTCTTGATCACGAGCGCGATTTCCGGCACAAATATCGATTCTGCCTGCAGCCGCTTGCGTTTCAGCAGGGTGTGGTAAGGCGTATTGCTGGCGAACTCGACGTGGGTCAGGGAGATCGGCGGTAGCTTGTCGCCATCATTCGCAATCACCCCCATCATTTCGGCAAGCGCGGCGGGGCGGTCGGCGGAGGAGCCGATGGCGGTGGCGTAGGACGGCACCAGGCTGCCGAATGGGTAGCCCAATCGACGCCAACGCTTGTGCAATTCCTGGAACGCTTCGATTTCCAGTCGCGACAGAATGCGAATGTCTTGCGCGTTCTTGTGGCTGGTATTGATCAGCCAGTTGTAAACCTCGATACGTTCCTTGCCGCTGGCATCAACGATCTGGCTCCAGCCAGCCGTCGGATTAGCGCGCAAATAACCGACCAGCCAGAGTTCGAGCGGGTGAATCTGGGCAATGTAGCCGCGATCCGACAGGTCGAATTTGTCTGGTCCGTAGGTATCGAACAAATACTGGAAATCACCTTCAGAGAATGAAGCCGGGTTGTTCATCCGGCTCTTGATGAAATTTGTGAAAGCGGAAATGTCCGCCTTCGGATCGAGATAGCGATACACCGCCGCCAGCCGTTTCGGATTCGCGGTGAGGTGGTTGAGCATGGCGGCGGAAGCATCTTCCGATTTCAGTCCCTTGTATTTCTTGATGAAGCGAGCGAGGTAGGCTTTGCCTTCCTTGTCGGCGAACTGTTTCAGGTAAACGCTGCGCCGCGGATCATTCGGGTCGGCCAGAATCTGCGCCGCGCCCTTCGGGTCGCGATAGATGAAGTGGCGAATGATGTCGCGCATCAAGCGGATGAACGGCAGGTTGACCGAGTTGCGCGTGGCTTCCCACATATCCATGACTTTGTGGTCATCATCGTGGTTGAAGTTATTGAACCGATGCACGCCGCCGCCGGTAAAGAACGATTCTTCCGGGTTGGCCGAATAGGACCGCGCCATCGCCGCTTCCAGCATGGGTTGCAGCGATTTGTCCGGTGTATTGGCGAGATAGCCGATAGTCCATTGCAGCAGCAGGTCTTTCTCCGCGACTTTGATCTTCTGCAGCTTGGCCCGACTCATGTCGGCGTACTGGCGATGCAATTCTTCGACCAGTTGCAGGTAAGTGATCAGGGTGCGCAGCTTTGCCGATGAGCCCATGTCAAGCTTGGCGCCCTTGTTGATGTCGAACGGTTGATTCAGGTTGTCGGCCTGGACCCGCAACAGCGCGCCATCCTCGCTGTTCTCGTACAAGGTGAAGCTGTAGATCGGCTTGCTCAGGTCATTGTCGGGCTGCAGCAGGTATTGGCCGTAGAGCCCCGCGGCCTCGACCACGATCGGATCGGAGAGGCGCCGCAAGAAGGACGACACCGCGCGTTGCGTCGGGGCATGCAGCGTCGAGGTTGCGCTGATGTCGAGCCGATCCAGGTCGTACAAGCGGTCCACGCCGAGCCGGCCGGACAATTCCGCGCGCAGGCTGTTGGCGGCTTTGTTTTCGGCAAACTGCGTGTTGTTGTTCTTCTTTTTGCCATTTTGATGAAAAACGATCTGCTCGCGGATCGCCGCATCCCGGAAAGCCGGGGTGATCACCTTGGCTTCGGCCAGGAGTCGCAAGTGAGAATCGGCGACGGCATTGAGTTCTGTGCGGCCGGCCAGCAGGTAATACGATGGCTTGCGCTGTGAAATCAGCAGCGCAAGCACATGCTTGAAGGCACGCGCGGCGGCAGGTGTCGGTTGCGGCGACTTGAGCAGGCGGTTGGCTTGCTCGAAATCGATCCGGAACCAGGCGTGCAGGCCGTCGCCGATGCCGTTGACTTCGCCATACCCGGGTGCTGCGGCAAGCGGCACGGTATTCAGGTAGTCCAGCACGATGCGGCGCCGGTTCTCACGCGTGTCTTCGCCATCAAGGTAAGCCCGCAGCGAGGCGGATGCCATCTGACGCAGTTTGTCGCCGGCGGTCATGGTCAGGCCATCGGGCGAATGGCGGTATTTCTCGATCTGCGTCGCCAGCGTTGACCCGCCCGGCACGTTACGCGACGGGTCGATGGTTTTCAGCATTTTTTCCAGCACCGCCGCGCCCAACCGATCCCACTCCACCGCCGGGTTGCGTTGCGGGTGATTCGGGTCAAGCAATTCGCGGTTTTCGATGAACAGCAGGGTATTCGCCACTACCGCCGGAACCGTTTTGAAATCGACATAGGTATAGCGCGGATGCGGGCTGTCGAACAGGACATCGCCACGACAATCGACCAGGGTCAAACCGGCAACCGATTTCTCCTTGTAGGGCAGGAAGAGGCCGAAGTCATCGATCCGCGCCATGTCGGCCGAGATGCGTGCCTGTTGGGTGACTTCGAAACCCTGGTCTTTCAAGCGCTGGATGTAAGTCGGCAGGCCAACATAGCCGAGACGAATGTCATACGGCCCGGCGGCCGGTGTGCGCAGGTTGCTGTTCTCGCCGACTTCGCTCTGGAAAGTGAGTTTTTTGCCATAGCCAGCCAAAACCATGGCCTGAAACGGTGAAGCGATCAGCTCATAGGCCGCGATCACCGCGCCAACGAGCAATAGCAATATCAGAAAAGCCCACAGCCAGGGGTGGCGTTGCGGTCGCTTGGGCGGCAGCTTGCTGGCATTGAGGGAGGGCAACTTTGATTCCGGCTTTGGATCCGGCTTTGGGTCTGGCTTTAGATCTGGCGTCAAATCGGGCATGGTTGTTATCGTTTTATAAAAGGGACAGCAGCCTTCTCAGTCTGCGATCAATCTCTGCCGGATTACGCCGCCCCAAGCCAGTCGCGCGGACGCAGAAAGTCGGCGTACAAACGCGCCTCCTCGCTGCCTGGTTCCGGATGCCAGTCATAACGCCACTTCACGATTGGCGGCATCGACATCAGGATGGATTCGGTGCGGCCGCCGGATTGCAATCCGAACAAAGTGCCACGGTCGAACACCAGATTGAATTCGACGTAGCGGCCACGTCGATAGGCCTGGAAATCTCGTTCCCTTTCACCGTAATGCATGCCGGCGCGCCGCTGCAGGATCGGCGCATAGGCGGCGAGGAAATGATCGCCGACCGATTCGATCAGGTTGAAGCAGTGTTCGAACCCGCCTTCCGACAAGTCATCGAAAAAGATGCCGCCGATGCCGCGCGGCTCGTTGCGATGCTTGAGATAGAAATACTCGTCGCACCATTGTTTGTAGCGCGGGTAGTAATCGGGACTGAACGGATCGAGCGCGCGCTTGCACATGCTGTGGAAATGCGTGGCGTCTTCTTCAAAACCGTAATACGGCGTCAAGTCCATGCCGCCGCCGAACCACCAGACCGGTTCTTCGCCCGGCTTTTCCGCGACAAAGAAACGCACGTTCATGTGCACAGTTGGGGCATACGGATTGCGCGGATGCATCACCAGCGAAACACCCATCGCTTGCCAGCGTCGGCCCGCCAGTTCCGGCCGATGCGCCGAGGCGGAAGGAGGTAATTTGTCGCCTTTGACGTGCGAAAAATTCACTCCGCCGCGTTCCAGAACATCGCCATCCTCGACCAGGCAGGAAAGCCCGCCGCCGCCTTCAGGCCTTTCCCAGCCATCGCGGCGGAAGGTTTTGCCGTCGATCTGCTGCATGCGTTCGACGATCAGTTGTTGCAATTCCAGAAGAAACTCTTTGACGCGCTCGGTATGCATGGGATTTGCCTGCGGGAAGATGCGGAATTTTAGCTGGATTCAAGCCTGTGAACCGCGTTCGACGTTATTGCTGCGGCGGCTTCCGATAGATATACAACGCCACGCACAAGCTACTCCCGATGGCATACAACTGCCAAGTCTGCGATACCGCGTAGGGGTAGAGCATCATGCCGATGCCGATCCACTTTTGCTTGGTGAGTGCCGCCTTGGCGCCGTATCGATAAGCGGCGAAACCGATCAACCCGAACAGGATGAGGCCAAACAGATAGGCCGGGCTTGGCAGGGTGAGGCCAAGCGATGCGAGACTGTTCAGGTCATCCATCTTGCAATTTCCCCCCAAGCTGATCCACGCATTCTCACCGGATCAACTGTCGCCAAACGCTTCAATCAGGCCGGGCAGCCGTTCATAGTTGGCGTATTTTTCTTTCAGCCTTTCCAACGCGACGCGGGCCGCCGGCATGAATTCGGTGACGTTCTGGCCTTTGTGCTTCAGCGCAATCACCGTGGTGACCACGTTGGCCAGCAATTGCGGGGTGAGATCAGGCGGCGTGTGTTCGACCAATTCCATGAACAGGATCAGCGCTTCCTTGGTCTTGTTGGCGCGCAGCAGATTCAGGCCATCCAGAATGCGCGCTTTGGTTTTCGCAACGGCCTGGGCTTTGACGGCTTCCTGCCAGGCGGCATCACCCAGGGCAGGCATCATTTCGCCATGCGCCATCGCGGTGGATGCCGCTTCCATCGCTTTTTCGCTGTGTCCGGAGGCGATGAAAACCTCGCTGATGAAGATCCCTTCTTTGGCGCTGTGCTCGAGACTGGAAAGCGAGTTGACGATGTTTTCCAGACGCGCTTCCTTTTCGGTCAACAAAGGCAACCGGCGTGATCTGATGCCCTCCGGCAGGGAGGCCAGTTCAATTTTTTCATTTTCGATCTGTTTCGCCAGGACATAGCCTTTGCTGGCCTGGATACTGGCCGACTGCTTTGCCTGCGGAACCTCGCTTTCAAAACGCACTACGGTGGCGACCGCTTTATCCATCTGGCCTGTTTTTACCAAGCTGCGCACCAGCCTGGCGTGATCGGTGAAATCTTGCGCGACGGCGAATTTGTTGGCTTCGACTACCTTGCTCGACCAGTGAATGGTGCGGTTTTCGTCATCAATCTGTTCGGCAACTCGCGAGGTGGCCCGCATACGATTGACGGTCGGTGAAATGGCACAGGCATTTTCCAGGATCGTCAGGGCTTTTTCCGGCTGATGGGCTGCGATATAGGTGTCTGCCAGCATGTCGATAGCGTGCATATAGTGTGGTGCATCGGCGACCAGTTTCTCCAGCGTCGCGATCGCGGCATCCGTATGGTGCAGGTGTGCCTGAATACGGGCCACGCCCAGCGCAGCCCAGGAAAAATGATCCTGCAGGCGCTTGTAATGCTGCAACGCTTTCACGTAATCACCCATCTGGATCAGCGAATCGCCTTTCAGCCGCGCGGTATCGGCGCGCGGTCCTTCGCGCTCGGTGTAGGCATCAACCAAGGCAATCACGGCTTCATAGTGACCGGCATCGTATTGGTCGTAGATCGGTTTCAAGCCAGGTGTTTTTTTGGCGGCAAGCCGTACACCCAGCTTGCGCTGAATCACCGGCAGCAAGCGGTCATACAGTTTGTCCGCAGTGAAAGGCTTCAGCAGGTAGGCGTCCGGCGTGTGCTCGGCAACTTGTGCAACCGAGCCGTAATTGGTTTCGCCAGTCACCATGACGGCCAGCGCACTGCTGGCAATCAAACTCTCGTTTCGAATCAGTTCGAGCAGTTGCTGCCCGTCGGTGGCGTCACCCAGGTAGTAATCGAGCAGCACCAGATCGAACTTTTCGGCGCGCATCTTGTTGATCGCGACGGCGGCATTCGGTGCTTCGGATACCCGGCTTACCCCTATGCTGGCGAGTTGCGTTTTCATCATCGAACGCATCGACGCCATATCATCCACCACCAGTGCGCGCAGGTTGTAATCATCAAGCATAGGGATTCCCGGTAGCCGATTGCATCATTCGACGTGCTGAAGGTAAAAGTTGCGAGCAGGTTTCATATCAAAGGCAGGCTGATCGATGGGTGGATTTTCCGCTCAAAGGACAAGCACTAAACGCTCCAACAGGAGTGCCAACAATAACAGCCCGATCAGCGCGAAGCCGGCTTTCAGGCCGACTCCCGCAAATTTGAGCCAGCGTGAATCGCGGGTCAAGGCGTAGCCCAGCAGGCTGAAGATCAGCACGCCGCCAATGATGATCAGAAAAATGCGGATCGCCAGCATCAGACGGTCTGTGGGTACAGCTTCAACAGCGCAGGCGGGGTTCTCGCGTCAGTCTCGAATACCGCCCATTCCCAGGCGCTGGCATCTTCGGTCAATGCGCGCAGCAGGCGGTTGTTGAGGCCGTGGCCAGATTTGTAGGCGGTGAAGGCGCCGAGTATCGGGTGGCCGGTGAGGTAAAGGTCGCCCACCGCATCCAGTACCTTGTGTTTGACGAACTCGTCGGCATAGCGCAAGCCATCGTTGTTGAGGACGCGGAACTCGTCCATCACGATGGCGTTATCCAGCGTGCCGCCAAGCGCCAGGCCCTTGCTGCGCAGATATTCGACTTCATTCATGAAGCCGAATGTGCGCGCCCGGCTGACTTCCTTGACGTAGGAGTCGCGGGTCAGGTCGATATGCATTTCCTTCGCCGAATTGCGGAACACCGGGTGGTCGAAGTCGATGCTGAAGGACAGTGTGCAACCTTCGAGCGGGTCGAATTGCGCCCATTTATAGTTGGCACCTTCGCCTTCTTCGATGCGCACGGTTTTCAGCACGCGGATAAAGCGCTTGGGTGCGTTCAGTGTTTCGATGCCGGCCGCTTGTACTAGATACACCCAGGGCGCGGCGGAGCCGTCCAGGATGGGGACTTCCGAAGCATCAATGTCGATGAATACGTTATCGATGCCGAGTCCGGCCAGTGCCGACATCAGATGTTCCACCGTGGTCACTTTGGCGCCATTGCCTTCAAGTGCCGAGCAGAGGCGCGTATCGGTGACGCGATCCGGCGCAACCTGGAAATCGGCAGGCGCTGGCAGGTCGATGCGACGAAAAACTATGCCGGTTTCCGCCGGTGCCGGGCGCAGCGTCAGATTCACCCGCTCGCCGGTATGCAGACCGACGCCGGTAGTGCGAATCTGAGTTTTGACTGTACGTTGCGCGATCATGATCCTGGTTATGCTAACCCATTGAAGAATATGGGATTGTATCCCGGGCGAAAAGGAGGGGAATCCGCCCGGGACAGTTCCCGGTGCAGCGATTGCAGCGACGTGGCAGCGCGGCGACAGACAGAGAGAAATGTTCCCTCAGGCTAGTCGGCAGGTGGTTGGCTCAGTCTGGCTCAATCCGCTTGCTTGCGCAGAAAAGCCGGTATGTCCAGCGAATCGATGCCCGCGCTTTGCGCCATCTCCACGGCAGCCTGATTGCGTCGCGAACGGATGGCGGTCGGCGTGTCGTAGTTGCCGTTGACGTCATAACCGCCATAGCCGGTCGGGCCGTCGGTGCCGGTCATCTGGGTCTGAATCGGCTCGACGATACGGATAATCGGCTTGGCAACGCCGCGCACCGGATTGCCCAGACCGGTAGCAACCATGGTGACACGCAGGCTGGAACCCATCGCTTCGTCGAACGAGGTGCCGACGATCACCGTGGCTTCCTCGGCGGCGAAACCCTGGATGGTGTTCATCACTTCGTAGTATTCCTGCATCGTCAGGCTGTCATCCGACGTGATGTTGACCAGCACGCCGCGCGCACCCTTGAGGTCGACGTTTTCCAGCAACGGACTGGCGACGGCGGCTTCGGCGGCTTCACGAGCGCGATTTTCGCCACTGGCGTCGGCAGAACCCATCATCGCCATGCCGATCTCGCTCATTACCGTTTTCACATCGGCAAAGTCGACGTTGATCATGCCCGGCTTGCTGATGATCTCGGAAATGCCGGATACCGCGTTGTGCAATACGTCGTTGGCGGCGATGAACGCATCGGTCAGCTTGGCGTTTCCGCCCATGACGGCGATCAGCTTCTCGTTCGGGATCACGATCAGGCTGTCGACATGCTCGGACAATGACTTCAGGCCGGTTTCAGCGGAACGCATGCGCTTGCCTTCAAAGCTGAACGGCTTGGTCACCACGGCCACCGCCAGGATGCCCAGGTCTTTCGCCACTTCCGCCACCACCGGCGCGGCGCCAGTGCCGGTACCGCCACCCATGCCGGCGGCAATGAACAGCATGTCGGCGCCGTCGATCAACTCGGCGATGCGCTCGCGATCTTCCAGCGCCGCTTCACGGCCGACTTCCCATTTGCCACCGGCGCCAAGACCCTTGGTCGCCGAATTACCGATCTGCAACTGCACGCTGGCCTTGTTGCGGCGCAAGGCCTGGGCATCGGTATTGATGGTGATGAACTCCACTCCGGTCATGCCTCGATTGATCATGTGATCGATCGCATTACCGCCACAACCACCCACGCCGATGACCTTGATCACGGCATCCTGACTTTGCATATCTTCCAGTTCAAATAACATTTTGAGTCCCTCCTTCAGTGGTACACGTACAGCGAAAAAACACCGAGCCCACCCCGGTATTCAAGAAACCTGTTTGTCATTCCGGCGTTGGCCGGAATCCAGGAGATCAACTGCCTGGACACCGTCTTGCGCCGGTGTGACGTTAAAAATTCTGTTTGAACCATGCCTTCATCCGTTCCAGGATCTGGCTGAAGCTGGCGCCCTGAATGCGCGCCGCCTGATCGATTTCATGTTTTTCCAGGCCAGCCAGCAGCAGGCCGACGCTGGTCGCGAAGCGCGGGTTGCGCACCCGCTCGGAGAAGCCGCCGATGTACTCGGGCAGACCGATGCGCACCGGCATGTGGAACACTTCTTCAGCCAGTTCGACCATGCCGTGCATCAGGCTGGAACCGCCGGTCAGCACCAGGCCGGAAGAGATCTGTTCCTCGAAGCCGCTACGCCGCAGTTCCGCCTGCACCAGGCTGTACAACTCCTCTACGCGCGGCTCGATGACTTCCGACAACAACTGTTTGGAGAGCATGCGCGGGCCGCGTTCGCCGATGCCGGGCACCTCGATCATTTCCTTTGGATCGGCCATCTGGCGCAGCGCGATGCCGTGCTGAATCTTCAGGTCTTCCGCTTCCCGCGTTGGTGTGCGCAGGGTCTGCGCAATGTCGTTGGTGATCTGGTCGCCGGCGATCGGAATTACCGCCACATGCTGGATCGCGCCGCGTGTGAATACCGCGATGTCGGTGGTGCCGCCGCCGATATCGACGATGCAGACGCCGAGATCCTTCTCGTCGTCGTTCAACACCGAGTAACTGGAAGCCAGCGGCTGCAGCACCAGATCGCGCACCTCCAGGCCGCATCGGCGGACGCACTTGACGATGTTCTGCGCCGCCGACACCGCGCCGGTGACGATGTGGACTTTCACTTCCAGGCGCACGCCAGACATGCCGAGCGGCTCGCGCACGCCGTCCTGACCGTCGATGATGAATTCCTGCGGCAACACGTGCAGCACTTGCTGATCGGCCGGAATGTTCAGCGCGCGGGCGATGCCGATGACCTGATCGACATCGGCTTGCGACACTTCGCGATCGCGAATCGGCAGCATGCCGCTTGAGTTCTGTGCCTTGATGTGGCTGCCGGCGATGCCGGTATAGACCTGGGTGATCTTGCAGTTGGCCATCAACTCGGCCTCTTCCAGCGCGCGCTGGATTGCCGACACGGTGGCTTCGATGTTCACCACAACGCCCTTTTTGAGGCCGCGCGATGGTGCTTGCCCCATGCCGATGATGTTGATACCGCCCTCGGGCATCGCTTCGCCCACCAGGGCGACGATCTTCGAGGTGCCGATATCGAGGCCGACGATCAGGTCTTTGCTTTCAGTCATTTTTTTCATCTGGGTTCATGCTGCGTGGGCTGGCCGGGTTTCTGGTTTGCGCGGCACTGACAGCTGCGGTTCGCCCGCAAAGCCGTTCGGATACCGCATGTCGACGCGTTGGATCGGTCCGACCGCAGCCACCGCCTGGGGATAAAAGAGGGTGAAGCGGGTCAGTCGTTCATTCAATTTCTCGCGGCCGAGTTCGATGCTGATGCCGCCGGTCAGGCGCACCCGCCACGACAGGCGAGCGCTGACCACGATCTGTTCGACCTGCGCATCGATCGGACGCACCAGCGCGGCAAATTCGCCATAGCGCCGCGCCAGTTCGTGCTGCATGCCTTCCGGCGCGTAGATGCGCGGCAGGCCGGTCCAGGGCAGGACCGGGAAGATGTCGCCATGCGTGTCTAGCGTGGCGCGGTCATTCCAGGCTGCAGCGGCCTGGTGTTCGGTCAGTTCGATCACCAGTCGGCCGGGCCAGAGACGGCGAATCTGAGCCTGGCGCACCCAGGGCAACTTCTCGAAATCGGCATGCACCTGGTGCAGGTTCATCGAGAAAAAACCGCCGGCAAGCTTGCCAGCCAGTTTTTTCGCTTCGAAACGCGTGTCTGCATGGTTGGCGCCGAGCACGCTGACCTGGCGGAACGGGAAAGCCGCTTCCAGCGCTGCGCGACCGCCGATCCAGAGCGCGAACAGCACGCTGACCAGCACAACCAGGCCGCTGAGCCGGTTGAGTGTGTCCGGGTTATTCCACATATCCAGACTCGTGTGATTAGCCGACACCGCACATCTCCAGAATCCGGACGCACAAATCGGCGAAATCCAGGCCATCGACCCGCGCCGCCAGCGGCGCCAGGCTGTGACTGGTCATGCCGGGTGCGGTATTGGCTTCCAGCAGATAGGGCGCGCCCTCGGCATCGAGCAGGAAGTCGATCCGCGCCCAGCCGCGACAGCCCAGGGCTTGATAGCCGCGCACCGCGAGTTCCCGCATGTGTGCTTCGGCGGTATCGCTCAAACCGCTCGGACACAGATAGCGGGTGTCATCGCGGGAGTATTTGGCCGCGTAGTCGTAGAACTCGGTCGCCGGCACAATGCGGATTGACGGTAGCGCACGGGCCGGGTTTGGCGTGCCCTCGCTGCCCAGGATGGCGACCGTGAATTCACCGCCGGTCATCGCCCGTTCCGCCAGCACCAGGCTGTCGTGCCTGGCCGCTTCCTGATACGCCGCCGGCAGTTCATCCGCGGTCTTCACTTTGACGATGCCGATGCTGGACCCCTCGCGTGCCGGTTTGACGAACAGTGGCAAGCCGAGCTGTGCGGCAACCGCCGTGAAATCAGAGTCGGCGGTCAGCACGGCGTAGTCGGGAATCGGCAGGCCGAGGGCTTGCCAGACCAGCTTGCTGCGCCATTTGTCCATCGCCAGCGCGGAAGCCAGCACGCCACTGCCGGTGAACGGCAGATTCATCAGGGTCAACGCGCCTTGCAGCGTGCCATCCTCGCCGCCGCGTCCGTGCAGCGCGATGAACACGCGTTTGAAACCTTCGGTCTGCAAATCCGCCAACGGCCTCTCGGCCGGGTCGAAGGCGTGCGCATCGACGCCACGACTTTGCAAAGCGGCCAAAACCGCCGCGCCGCTGTTGAGCGAAACCGCGCGTTCGCCAGAAGTGCCGCCGAACATCACCGCGACCTTGCCGAATCGGTTCATTGGCGCTCTCCCAGAATCCGTATTTCGCGTTGCAACTTGATGCCGAACTTTTCGGCCACCCGCGCTTGCGCCTGGTCGATCAGGGTTTCGATGTCGGTGGCGCTGGCGCTCCCCAGGTTGACGACAAAATTGGCGTGTTTCGGCGAAATTTGCGCGTTGCCTGCCTTTTCGCCCTTCAGACCACAGGCTTCGATCAGGCGGGCGGCAAAGTCGCCCGGCGGATTGCGGAACACCGAACCGGCGTTGGGCAGATTGAGCGGTTGGCTGGCGATGCGTTTTTCCAGCAATTGCTTGATCGCGAGACGGGATTGGGTGCCATCGCCGCGCGGAAACATGAACCAGGCACCGACAAACCATTCGTTGCAGGTCGATGCCAGTTTTTCACCCAATTCGGCATCCGGCTCGACGTGGCGATAGCTGACGCGATATTCCTTCGGCGAACGCCGATTCACTTCGCCGCAGCGGTTTACCGTCAGCACCTGGGTCACGAATTCCCAGGTCTCGTGGCCGTAACAGCCGGCGTTCATCGCCAACGCGCCGCCGATCGTGCCGGGAATGCCGGCGAGAAATTCGGCGCCGACCAGATCATGCGTGGCGGCATAACGCGCCAGTTTCGGGCTGGCAACGCCGGCTTCGGCAAAGATGACGCCGAATGGGCTGTTGCTGTCGCTGCCATTGGTTTTGCGTTGTTCCAGATCAATCCGCCGCAGCGCCCCATGCAGATGAATCACCGTGCCGCGCAGGCCGGCATCGCGCACCAGCAGGTTACTGCCGAGTCCGATGAAGTGCAGCGGTTCCTGCCGATCCAGTGTTTTCAGGAAAGCGCACAGATCGGCCAGGTCGAGCGGCGTGTACAGCCGATCCGCCTTGCCGCCGGCGCGCCAGCTGGTATAGCGGCTCATGTCGGCGTTGAGCAGCAACTCGCCCTGGGTGCCAGGCACTTTCAGTGGCGGATTGGTGTAGTCGGCGATGATCATGCGGCGGCTCCGTTCTGCACACCTGACGCTGCAAGGCGTGCAGGCGTCTGGCCGATCGAGCCGGCGCCCATGCAGAGCACGACATCGTTGTCCTGGATGAAGTCGGCGAGCGCGGCGGGCAGGTCGTTGATGTCGGCGATGAAGACCGGTTCCACCTTGCCGGCGACGCGGACTGCGCGCGCCAGGCTGCGGCCGTCGGCAGCGACAATGGGCTGTTCGCTGGCGGCATAGACTTCGGTCAGCATCACCGCGTCGGCCTGCGACAGCACCTGCACGAAATCCTCGAACAGATCGCGGGTGCGGGTATAGCGATGCGGCTGGAATGCCAGCACCAGACGGCGGCCGGGGAATGCGCCGCGCGCGGCGTTGAGGGTGGCACGCATTTCCACCGGGTGATGACCGTAGTCGTCGATCAGCGTGAAGGTTCTGCCGCCGCTGAGCGCGATTTCGCCATAACGCTGGAAGCGGCGGCCGACGCCGCTGAATCCGGCGAGCGCCTTTTGCACGGCAGCATCCGGTACTTGCAGTTCCCAAGCGACTGCGACTGCCGCCAGGGCATTCAGGACGTTATGCATGCCGGGCAGGTTGAGCGTGATGTCGATCGGCGAACGCGTGCCGTTGCGCAATGCGGTGAACTGCATGCGGCCATCCTCGGCGCGGATGTTCACCGCCTGGATTGAGCAATCGTCAGTCGTACCGTAGGTCATTACCGGTTTGGTGATGCGCGGCAGCAAGGCGCGCACATTGGCATCGTCGGCGCAGACCACGGCCATGCCCCAGAACGGCAGACGATGCAGAAATTCGATGAATGCCGACTTCAGTTTCTCGAAGTCGTGGTCATAGGTTTCCATGTGATCGGCGTCGATATTGGTCACCACCGACAGCACCGGCGAGAGATGCAGGAACGACGCGTCGGATTCATCCGCTTCCGCCACCAGCCATTCACTCTGGCCGAGGCGCGCATTCGCGCCGGCAGCAAGCAATTTGCCGCCGATGACGAAGGTCGGGTCCATCCCGGCTTCGTTCAGCACGCTGGCAATCAGGCTGGTGGTGGTGGTCTTGCCGTGCGTACCGGCGATCGCGATGCCTTGCTTGAAGCGCATCAACTCGGCCAGCATCATCGCCCGCGCTACCACCGGAATATGCGCCACGCGTGCGGCTTGCACTTCCGGGTTGTTGTCCTTGATCGCGCTGGAAATTACCAGCACGTCGGCGCCAGCCACATTTTCTGTAGCATGGCCCTGGAACACGTTGGCGCCCATGTCGGTCAGGCGCTGGGTGACGGCGTTGCTGGCGGCATCGCTGCCGGAAACCTGATAGCCCAGATTGAGCAGCACTTCGGCAATACCGCTCATGCCGGCGCCGCCGATGCCGACGAAATGGATGCGACGGACTTTATGTTTCATTGGGTGAGTTCCTTGCAGACGACAACCACGCGCGCGGTGGCTTCCGGCTTCGCCAGGGCGCGCGCCCGGGTAGCGCGGTCGAGCAGTTCGTCGCGCTGCAAACC
Organism: Burkholderiales bacterium; assembly: GCA_038215555.1. Classification (GTDB taxonomy): domain Bacteria; phylum Pseudomonadota; class Gammaproteobacteria; order Burkholderiales; family Thiobacillaceae; genus PFJX01. The sequence goes on from JBBQQT010000014.1 coordinate 14,635, forward strand.
GGTCAGCCAGTTGGCCAGGCTTTCAGCGCTGAGGCTGCTTTGCGGCATCAGCCAGGCAGCGCCGGCATCGGCCAGAAAACGGGCATTTGCGGTCTGGTGGTCATCGACAGCAAACGGGAACGGGATGAACAGGGCGGCTGCGCCGGCGGCGGCAATTTCCGCCACCGTCAATGCACCGGCGCGGCAGATCGCCACGTCGGCCCAGGCATAGGCTGCGGCCATGTCGGTGATGAAGGTCAGGCATTCCGCCTCGACGCCTGCATTGGCGTAATTTGCCTGCAATGCATCCAGATGCCTGGCGCCGGATTGGTGGCGCACCAGCGGCCGTTGCGCGGCATCCAGCTTTGCCAGTGCTTGCGGGATCAGTTCATTCAAGGCCTGTGCGCCCAGACTGCCGCCCACCACCAGCAAGCGCAAGTGACCGGAGCGGCCGGCGAAGCGTTCGGCGGGTGCCGGCAGGGAGGCGATCTCCGGACGCACCGGGTTGCCGACCCATTCGCTGGCCACCTTGCCACAGGGTATTGGTTTGTCATTCGTGTTCTGGAAAGCAGCCGGCAAGCCAAGCAGCACGCGATCGGCCAGGCAGGCCAGCATGCGATTGGTCAGGCCAGCGACGGCGTTCTGTTCATGGATCACCAGCGGCTTGCCGAGCAAGCTGGCCATCATGCCGCCGGGGAAGGCGACATAGCCGCCAAGGCCCAGCGCCACATCCGGCCGTTCGCGGAAAATCGCGCGCGCCGCTTGCCAGAATGCGGCGAGCAGATTGGCCGGCAGCAGCAATTTGGTGAGCAGGCTTTTGCCGCGCACGCCGGCAACGCGCACCCAGGCCATCTCGAAACCTTTATCGACCGCCAGCTTTGCTTCCATGCCGGCTTTGGTACCCAGCCAGACGACGCGCCAGCCCTCGTTGCGCAAGGCTTCCGCCACCGCCAGCGCCGGCATTACATGGCCGCCGGTACCGCCGGCCATGACCAGCAGGGTTCTCTGGCTGCTGATGTGGCTCATGTGCGCCTCCCCTCGCCGGCCAGGCGCCCGTTGCGCGAGCTGATATTGCTGCCCTTCATCATGCAGCGATTCTCGAAGTCGACCCGCAGCAGCACCGCCAGTGCCAGGCAGTTGGCGATGATGCCGGAGCCGCCATAACTCATCAGTGGCAGGGTCAGGCCTTTGGTCGGCAGCAGGCCGAGGTTGACGCCCATGTTGATGAACGATTGCACGCCCATCCAGACGCCGATGCCTTGAGCCACCAGGGCGGCATAGTTGCGGCCCATCAGTCCCGCCTGCCAGCCGATGGAGAAGGCGCGCCAGGTCAGCCAGGCAAACAAGCCAATGACTGTCATCACGCCGATCAAGCCGAGTTCTTCACCGGTCACCGCCAACAGGAAGTCGGTATAGGCCTCGGGCAGGTAGAACAGCTTCCCGACGCTGTCGCCAAGGCCGACGCCAGTGAATTCGCCTCTGCCGAAGGCGATCAGCGCGTGTGATAGCTGATAGCCAGCGCCGTAAGGATCAGACCAGGGATTCAGATAGCTGGTGACGCGCGCCAGACGATAGGGTGACAACACCACCAGCAGCACGAAACCGATCGCCAGCAGCACGATCAGTCCGACGAACAGGCGGGCATTGAGGCCGCCGAGGAACAGGATGGCGAGGGCGATGAACACGATCACCACGAAAGCGCCGAAGTCCGGCTCCAGCAGCAGCATGGCGCCGAGAAACAGCATCACCAGGAACATCGGCAGGAAACCTTTTTGCAGGCTCTGCATGTGCGCTGCCTTGCGCACGGTGTAGTCGGCGGCATACAGAATGGTGGCGAATTTCATCAATTCGGAAGGCTGGAAATTGCCCAGTGGACCAAGCGGAATCCAGCGCCGGCTGCCATTCACTTCGCGTCCGATGAACGGAATCAGGACGATCACCAGCGCCGCTGCGCCAAGCATGAACAGAATGGGCGACAGCTTTTGCCAGGTATCGATCGGAATTTGCAGCGCGGCATAACCGGCGCCGAGGCCGATCACCAGATACATCGAATGGCGGATCAGATAGAACGCTGACTGGTTGGCCGCAGATTTCGCTTCCGCCGTCGGCACCGAGGCGGAATAGACCATCACCAGGCCAATCATCAGCAAAGCCAGCGAAGCGAACACCAGACCCCAGTCATAAGGGGTCAGGGCGGTGCGCTTGAGGGCGGCGTTATGAAACATGTTTCCTGCCTTGGGGGGCAGCGAGCGGATTTTGCGAGCGTGGGGGCTCCATCCCCTCGTCCTCCAACGTGTGCACTGCGGCGATGAAGGCTTCGGCGCGATGCGCGTAATTGCGGAACATGTCCCAGCTGGCGCAGGCGGGTGACAGCAGCACAGCGTCGCCCGGTTGCGACAGTGCAAACGCCTTGGCGACCGCTTCCGGCATGCTGACGGCGTGATGCAGCGAACAGGCGTTGCCGATCGCGGCTTCGATCAACGGCGCGTCGCGACCGATCAATACGACGGCGCGGGTGTTCTTGACCGCGTCTTGCAGCGGCGAGAAATCCTGCCCCTTGCCATCGCCGCCGGCGATCAATACCACTGGCACATCGAAGCCAAGCAGCGCGGCGGCGGTGGCGCCGACATTGGTGCCCTTGGAATCATCGTAGAAAGTGCGGCCGCTGATTTCGGCGACACGCTGAACCCGATGCGGCAGCCCCTGGAAGGTTTTCAATGCCGGCACCAGACCGTCATACGGCAAGCCGATGGCGCGGCACAGCGCAAGCGCGGCGAGCGCGTTGGCGGCATTGTGCAGACCGGCGATGGGCAGCTTGTCGACCGGCAACAAGGCTGCTTCGCCTTCCGCCAGCCAGATACGCTCCTTGCGCTGGGTCAGACCAAAGACCAACTGCGCCGCCGGTTCGGCGATCTGCGCTGCGGCGGTGTCCATGCCAATGCTGAAGGTCGAGATGGCGCGGCCAGGCAAGGCCATCGCCATCACCGCTGCATCGTCGAGGTTCAACACCTGCACGCCGTTGCCGGCAAAGATGCGCGCCTTGGCCGCTGCGTAATCGTCGAGACTGGCATAGCGATCCATGTGATCTTGCGAGATGTTCAACACGGTCGCCGCGTCGGGATACAGGCTGGACGTGGTTTCGAGTTGGAAACTGGACAGTTCCAGCACCCAGACGTCCGGGTCGCGGTTGATGGTTTCTCGGTTATCCAGCGCTTCCAGCACCGGCAGGCCGATGTTGCCGGCGACCACGGTGTCGAGGCCGACTGCTGAACACAGGTGTCCGACCAGGCTGGTGACCGTGCTCTTGCCGTTGGAACCGGTGATGGCGATGACTTTGGCTCGGCAACCCATGCCCGACGCCGGGCCGCCCCAAGGCGGGCATTGCGCCCCCTCGGGGGGCAGCGAACGGGAGAGCGCGTGGGGGCCGTTTCCAATTGCGCGGGCGAACAGTTCGACATCGCCCACCACGTCCTTGCCGGCGGCGATTGCCTGCTGAATTGCCGGCGTCGCCAGCGCGACGCCGGGGCTGACCACGACCAGATCGGCCCAGTCGAAATCGGCGCTCTGGAAACCGCCCAGGCTCAGCTTCACTTCCGGGAAGGCCTCGCGCAGATGCTGCGCATGCGGCGGTTCGTCGCGGCTGTCGCTGGCGCGCACTGTGGCGTCGTGTTCGAGCAGCCAGCGCACGCAGGACGCGCCGGTATCGCCAAGGCCGATGACCAGGGCTTTGATGTTCAGGAAATTCGAGGTCTGCATATTCACGTTGGCTTACCTCAACTTCAACGAAGCGAGACCGATCAACACCAGGATCATCGAGATAATCCAGAAGCGCACCACTACCTGGGTTTCTTTCCAGCCCTTCTTCTCGAAGTGGTGGTGGATCGGCGCCATCAGGAAGACGCGTTTGCCGCGCAATTTGAACGAGCCGACCTGCACCATCACCGAGATGGCCTCGGCGACGAACACACCGCCCATGATGAACAGCACAATTTCCTGCCGCACGATCACCGCCACGACGCCGAGTGCGGCGCCGAGTGCCAGCGCGCCGACGTCACCCATGAAGACTTCGGCTGGATAGGCGTTGAACCAGAGGAAGGCCAGGCCGGCGCCGACCATCGCGGTGCAGAACACCACCAGTTCACCGGCGCCGGGAATGTGCGGCAGGCCGAGATATTTGGAGAACACGGCATGCCCGGCGACGTAGGCGAAGATGGCCAGCGCGCCGGACACCATCACGGTGGGCAGGATGGCGAGCCCGTCAGCGCCGTCGGTCAGGTTGACCGCGTTGCTGGTGCCGACGATGACGAAGTAGGCCAGCACGACGAAGCCGACCGCGCCCAGCGGCATGACGATGTTTTTGAAGAACGGCACGATCAGCTCGGTCTGTGCCGGCAGGTGCGCCGACCAGGCCAGCCAAGCGGCGATGGCGGCGGCAATCACCGACTGCCAGAAGTATTTCCAGCGTGAAGCCAGGCCACGCGGGTTCTTCTCCACCACCTTGCGCCAGTCATCGACCCAGCCGATGGCGCCGAAACCGACCAGCGTCAGCAGCGCGATCCAGACGTAGCGATTGGTCAGGTCAGCCCACAACAACGTGGTCAGGATGATCGATGCGAGGATCAGCGCGCCGCCCATGGTCGGCGTACCGGCTTTCACCAGGTGGGTTTGCGGACCGTCGTCGCGCACCGGCTGGCCGACTTTCAGTTCGGTCAGCTTGCGGATCATCGCCGGGCCAAGGATGAACGAGATCATCAGCGCGGTCAGCGCCGCCAGCACGCCGCGCAGCGTGATGTACTGAAACACGTTGAAGGCGCGGATGTCGTGGCCGAGCCATTGGGCGAGCATCAGGAGCATGTTTTGCCCTCCGACAGGCTGCCCTTGGGGGGGCAATGCGCCCCCTCGGGGGGCAGCGAAGCGTGGGGGCTGCATACAGTCTCGATGAATGACTGCACCACGCGTTCCATCTTCATGAAACGCGAACCCTTGACCAGCACAGTGACTTGCGGCCCGAGAGCGCATTCGATTTCGGCCAGCAATTCTTCGATGCGCTCGAAATGCATGCCGCGGTTGCTCATCTCGCCCTGGCTGAACGCCTCGACGCTGTGCAGCGCCATCTCACCCAGGCAAAGCAGGCGGTCGATGCCGGCGGCGCGGGCTTTCTCGCCGACTTCGCGATGCAGTTCAGCGGCGTTCGGACCGAGTTCGCCCATGTCGCCCAGGACCAGAATGCGCGTACCCGGCCGCGCCGACAGCACCTGGATGGCGGCCAGTACGGAGTCGGGATTGGCGTTGTAGGTATCGTCGAACAAGGTGGCGCCGAGAATGCAGGCATGCGCTTGCAGGCGTCCCTTGACGCCGCTGTAGTTCGCCAGGCCGTCGACAATCGATTTGGCCGGGATGCCGAGCGCCAGCGCCAGACTGGCGGCGGCGGCGGCATTGCGCAGGTTGTGCTGGCCGGGCACCTGCAGCGTGGTCTCGATACGGCCAACCGGGGTGACCAGCACGAGCGGTGTTTTCAGTTCAGTTTGGCTGACTGGAACAATGCGCACATCGGCCTGATCGGCAAAGCCGAAGCTCAACACCTTGTGGCGAATGGCGAGGCTGAGCCAAAGGTCGGCATGTGGATCATCGATATTGATGATGCCGATGCCATCTTCCTTCAGACCGGCGTAGATCTCGCCTTTGGCGCGAGCCACCGCTTCGATCGTGCCCAGCCCTTCAAGATGGGCGCGCAAAGCGTTGTTGACCAGCGCCACATCCGGCCGCGCAATCCGGGTCAGATAGCTGATTTCGCCGGGATGGTTCATGCCCATTTCGATCGCCGCGTAACGGTGTTCCGGGGTCAGTTTCAACAGCGTCAGCGGCATGCCGATGTCGTTGTTGAGATTGCCTTCGGTAGCCAGCACGCTGGCTGCACCGGCTTCGATGGCGAGGATCGCGGCAAGCATTTCCTTCACCGTGGTCTTTCCGTTGCTGCCGGTGATTGCGGCGACCTTGGCCGGCATTCGGCTGCGATGCCAGGCCGCCAGTTGGCCGAGGGCTTGCAGCGTGTCGTCCACCATCAGGGCTGGGCTGATCGCCATTTGCGCACTCGCCGCGACCATGACTGCAGCGGCACCTTGTTCCAGTGCCTTGGCGGCAAAGCTGTGGCCGTCATAGCGCGGCCCTTTCAAGGCCACGAACAGACAACCCGGGCTGAGTTTTCGCGAGTCGCTGACGACCCCGCTGATGCTGACGTCGGCGCCGACAGCGGCGGCGTTGAGTGCCTGGGCGGCTTCATGCAGACGCATGCGAATTCCTTGCTTGATTGGATGCTCTGGCCGCCAGCGCGAGACGGGCTTCGGCGAGATCGGAGAAGGGGTGTTTGACGCCTTTGATGTCCTGGTAATCCTCATGCCCTTTGCCGGCCAGCACGACGATGTCTTCGGCGCGAGCTTGCAGGATCGCACTGCTGATCGCGGCGCGGCGGTCGAGGATGACGATGCCCGCTGCCGGGCCGTCCCAAGGCGGGCATAGCGCCTCCTCGGGGGGCAGCGAGCCGGTTTTGCGAGCGTGGGGGTCGACCATGTAACCCGGGGGCATGCCGCTGAGAATGCCGGCGATGATATGGGCGGGATCTTCGTGACGCGGATTGTCGCTGGTGACGATGGCGAGATCGGCGCGCGCTGCCACCGCCGCGCCCATCAACGGGCGCTTGCCGGTGTCACGGCCGCCGCCGCCGCCGAAGACGCAGATCAGGCGACCTGTGGTCAGGGGTTTCAGCGCCGCCAGTACTTTGTCGAGTGCGTCCGGCGTGTGCGCGAAGTCGATGATCACGCTGGGATCGTCGTCGCTGGCATCGACGCGTTGCATGCGGCCGGCAACCGGCTGCATTTTCGCCAGCGCGGCCAATGCCGGTTGCAGCGGCACATCGCTGACCAGCAGTGCGCCCAGCGCGGCAAGCAGGTTGTAGGCGTTGAATTCGCCCAGCAACGGTGAATCAAGTTGGCCGTCGCCCCAGGGCGAGGTGATTTCCAGGTGCAGGCCGTGGCGATCGGCTTGGCAGCGCTGTGCGCACAGATCGCCGGCATGCAGGCCGTAGCTGAGTACCCGTGTTTCACTCTGACGGAGTTGTCCGACCAGCGATGCGCCGAGTTCGTCGTCCGCATTGAGGACCGCCGCCTTCAGCCCGGACCAGTGGAACAGGCGCGATTTGGCGGCCGCGTATTGCTGCATGTCGCCGTGGTAGTCGAGGTGATCGCGCGACAGGTTGGTGAACACGGCAACATCGAACTCGACACCTTCGACGCGACCCTGGTCGAGGCCGTGCGAGGAGACTTCCATCGCGACACCGGCCGCCCCTGCGTTGCGGAATTCAGCCAGCAGACGTTGCAGGCTGACGGCGTCCGGCGTGGTCATGCCCGACGCCGGGCTGCCCGAAGACGGGCATTGCGCCCCCTCGGGGGGCAGCGAACGAATGTGAGCGTGGGGGCTATTTAGGCTGGCGCTGGCGAGTTGGCCGGGAAAGCCATTCCCCAGGGTGCCGATGGTCGCCGTTTTGCGGCCCAGGCCGGTGAACGCAGCGGCCAGCCATTGCGCAACCGATGTCTTGCCATTGGTGCCGGTGACGCCGGTCATCCACAGGGCTTGTGAGGGTTGGCCATACCAGGCGGCGGCAAGCGATGCGGCTTGTGTTTTCAGATTCGCGATCGGCAAATGCGGTAGGCGCCAGGCTTCGCTCCATGCACCGCCGGTCGGCTCCCATATCACGGCGGCGGCGCCGGCATGGATAGCGCTGGCGATATGGTCGCGGCCATCATGTTCGGCGCCGGGGAAGGCCAGAAATACATCGCCCGCTTCGATCTGCCGGCTGTCGGCGCTGAGGTTGCGCGCGGCCGGGGCGAGGGCGCGCAGGGTGGCGACCAGTTCGATGGCCTGCGTCATGTTGCCTCCGCCACCACAGGTGTGAACGGCACAACCGGCGCTTCGCCCGGGGGTGCGCTGGTGCTGTCGAACGGGGCATCGGGCGGCAGCGCCATGAAACGCAGCGCGCCCGCCATCACTTTCGAAAACACCGGTGCGGCGACCAGGCCGCCGTAATAGCGCCGACTGCTGGGTTCATCCAGCATCACGGCGACCACCAGGCGTGGGTCGGATGCGGGGGCGAGGCCGACGAAGGAGCTGATATAGAAGCGGCCGTCGTAGCTGCCGTTGACGAACTTGTGCGCGGTGCCGGTTTTGCCGGCGACGCGATAGCCGGAGACGCGCGCCATCGGTGCAGTGCCTTCGCTCTGGGTGACCAGTTCCAGCATGCTCAACACGTCGACGGCGGTTTTCTCGCTCATCACACGCGTGCCAGGAGCGGCGCCTTCGCGGCGTAGCGCAGTGATTTGTGGCATCACCCCCTTGTTGGCGAAGGCGGTGTAGGAGTGCGCCAATTGCAGCAGGCTGAGCGACAGGCCATGACCAAATGACATGGTGGCTTTCTCGATCGGTCGCCAGGTGGCAAAGGGTCGCAGACGGCCGCTGGCTTCGCCGGGCATGCCGGATTTGGGCTGCGCGCCGAGACCGGAGCGCGACAGCATGTTCCAGTAATCCTCGCCGCGCGTTTCGAGTGCAATCTTGGCTACCGCGACGTTGCTCGATACCTGAATCGCTTGCGCCAGGGTCATCACCCCTTTGGGATGTGTGTCGGTGATCCGTTTGTCGCCGATGATGAACCAGCCCGGGCCGGTATCGATCACCGAATCCGACCGCACGACGCCGGCATCCAGCGCCGCCGCGACAAACAGCGGTTTCATTGTCGAGCCGGGTTCGAAGGTATCGGTCACCGCTCGGTTGCGCATGCGATCGGGGGTGTAGGTGGCGCGGCTGTTCGGGTTGAACGCCGGTGAGTTGGCCATGGCCAAAATCTCGCCGGTGCGCGCGTCAAGCACCACCACCGAACCGGCTTTGGCCTCGTTGAGGGCGACGGCGTCGTTGAGTTCGCGGTAGGCGAGATACTGGATGTGCTGGTTCAGCGACAACGCCAGGTCGCGGCCTGGCTTCGGCGCTTTGATCCGTTCCAGGATTTCGACCACGTTGCCGGGACGATCCTTCACCACCCGCTGCGCACCGGGTTCGCCGGTGAGCCAGGATTGATAGCTCAGTTCGAGACCTTCGAGGCCGTTGTCTTCAATGTCGGTGGCGCCCAGCACGTGGCTGGTGACTTCGCCGCCCGGGTAATAACGCCGATATGCCGGTTTGCTGTGCAAACCGACGATCTTGAGGGCTTTGATCTGCTCGGCTTTAGCCGGTTCAAGCAGGCGCTCAAGATAAACAAAGCCCTTCTTCTTGTCGGCGAACAGGCGTGCGATCTGGTCCGGGTTCCTGCCCAGAATGTCGGCCAGCGCCTGAATCTCGGCTGCGCTCGGACTGGCTTCCTTCGGGTTGACCCACAGCGTTTCCACCGGCGTGCTGACCGCCAGCGGCTCGCCGCGCCGATCGGTGATCATGCCGCGATATGCCGGGATGGGGGCGATGCGCTGGGCGCGCTTGTCGCCTTGATTGGTGAGAAAGTCGCTTTGCCAGACCTGCAGATAAACCGCCCGGGCTGACAACGCGACAAAGCCCGCGAACAGCAGACCGAGGGTCAAGCGCGCGCGCCAGCGTTGCAGGTCAAGACGCAACAGCGGATGCGCGTGCGGGTGCAGGTTGGAGCGGCGGTTCATGGCTGCATATCCATCGGCATTGCTGATTGCATCGTCGGTTGCAATACATAGATGCGTCCGGGCGCCGGAATCACCATGTTGAGGCGTCCACGCGCGACTTCTTCGACCCGGTTGTGCATCAGCCAGGTTGAAATCTCCAGTTGCAATTGCCCCCATTCAACTTCGAGTTCGCGCGCATGACTTTGCTCAGCCTGCAAGGCCACAAACAATTTGCGCGCCTGATGGCGCGCGGAGACGACGGAAAGGGCGACCGCGACCAGCGCCACGGTGAGAATCAGGTTCAGTTTGACCATTCATCCCTCCAGCCCGGTGCGTCGGTACGCTCGGCAACCCGCATCGTGGCGCTGCGCGCGCGCGGGTTGGCACTGCATTCGAAATAGTCCGGCTTGATTGCCTTGCCGACGAGTTGCAAACGGCCGCCGCGCAAGGCGTCAGCGGTCACGGGTATTTCGGGTGGAACCCGTTCCCCGGCCGCTTCGTCGCGCATGAACCGTTTTGTCATTCGATCTTCCAAAGAGTGAAAACTGATCACTACCAGCCGCCCGCCCGGTTTCAGGGCAGCGACCGCCTGCGGCAACGCCGCCTCGATTTCTTCAAGTTCGCGGTTAATGAAAATCCGCACAGCTTGAAAGGTGCGCGTCGCCGGGTCCTGGCCGCGTTCACGCGTGCGCACGGCAGTGGCGACGATGCCGGCCAGCTGTCGGGTCGTGCTGATCGGAGCGAGCGCGCGCGCTTTAACAAGCGCCCGCGCAACCTGTCTAGCAAACCGCTCCTCGCCATAGTTCCAGACAACTTGGGCAATCTCCTTTTCTTCCGCCTGATTCAGCCATTCCGCAGCGGTCAAGCCGCAGCTGGTGTCCATGCGCATATCGAGCGGTGCATCAAACCGAAAACTGAAGCCCCGCTCGGCTTCGTCCAGTTGCGGGCTGGACACGCCCAGGTCAAACAACACGCCATCCACTGCTTCAACTGCCAACTCACGCAACACTTCGGTCAATTCCGAAAATGCCGCATGCACCATCTGCAACCTTGCATCCTGTATTTCTGTCGCTGCCGCCACCGCCTGCGGGTCGCGATCCAGCGCGATCAACCTGCCACCTGGACCCAGCCGGGAAAGAATTTCCCGACTGTGTCCGCCGCGCCCGAAGGTGGTATCGACATAGATGCCGTCCGGACGCATGTTCAGCGCATCCACTGCCCCTTGCAGCAGGACAGTGATGTGTCTTCCTGCTTCGCTGGACGGGATGTCGTTCACAGCGAAAAGCCTTTGAGTTCCTCAGGCAAAGTGCCTTCCCGCGTAGCACTGTTGAGCATGTCCGGCAATTGCGCAGAGGCATCGAACTTGGCTTGCCAGGCGGCTTCCTGCCAGACCTGGAACTTGTTGCCTTGACCAACCAGCACGACGGATTTCTCCAGCGCGGCGAACTTGCGCAGCAGCGGCGGAATCAGGATGCGGCCGGCGCTGTCCGGCTCGACTTCTTCCGCCGATCCGACGACGACGAATTTCAATTGCTGGGTCAGCGGATGAAAGCCGGGCAGGCTGTTGATCTGGCGTTCCAGCGCTTCGAATTCAGGAAGCGGATAGAGCAACAAGCAGCCATTGGTCGGGTCCGCAGTAAGCATCAGTTGGCCACCACATTGCGTGGCCAGACGCTCACGGAAGCGCGCGGGAATGGCTAATCGCCCTTTCCCATCCAGCGCCAGTTGCGTTGACCCCCGAAATGCCACGTTATCTCCTCCGTGATGCACTGTGTGACACAAAACCACACAGTTACCCACTTATCCCCACTATAGAGAACACAATTCCCCACCGTCAAGCCAAAAAAAGGAATTTTTTTAATGGCATCAATGACTTAGATTCCAATCGAAAGGGAAATAGTCAATTGAAATCGAGTGATAGATGCGCAACTTAATGTCGAACATTAAGTTGCGGCTGGAAGAGCTCGGAAATCGGGCTGTCGCTGCGAGGAAGGTGGGCAGCAAACTGAAGCGAGGGGGAGTTGGCCGATAAGCCGGGTTCTGTCGTGGGCAGCCATTCATCTGGGACGCTGGTCGCCCAGCGCCTCAAGCAGCCTACCCGCAGGCTTCGACGGGCCGCCGATATCAATGACGCAATGGCCATTGACGCGCCTGCCTATTTGGCTTTGCTCCGAGTGGGGTTTACCTTGCCGTCCGTGTTGCCACGTCCGCGGTGAGCTCTTACCTCGCCATTTCAACCTTGCCTGATCCGGTCTTGCGACCGGCCATCGGCGGTATTTTTTCTGTTGCACTTTCCGTCGCCTTGGGTCGGGGTTTGCACCTTCGACTTATAGCGCCCAGGCGTTACCTGGCACTCTGCCCTGTGGAGCCCGGACTTTCCTCTACGCGGTAAACCGTGCAGCGGCTGCCTGGCCAACTCCGGCGCGCAGTATAAAGGGGCGGAGGGAGAAAGCCTGGGCTAAAACTGCCTGAACCTTGAAACAATTGAAAGGCATGCCCAAACCTTACCGCAGCCTCAGGCTGAGTTCTTGAGCCGCATCGTGCCGGAATATGACGGCAGAATGAAAGCGGCTGGCAAGGGGGTGGAAATGGTTGCTCATGGTTGGAAAGGGGGGGGGCGAAGTTGTTGAAGCACCCGTTCTGGCCAAGGTTTTTGGCTTTTGTCATCGAAGCTTCACGACTATTCAGGATGATATTCACCTGATTGTTAAAGTGGAGTGAGTCATGTCGATTAAGTGGGAAACGGAATTGCGTGAGCCAATTGAGGATGACGAAATGGATGACGTCCTTCAGCCTGGTGACAATGAAGATGATTTCTGTGGTTTCAGTGAATGCGCGTCCGACCCCTGCCTGGGGGATTGGCTGCACCTCGCATTCTGATGCAACTGAGGTCTCCTTTGACTCGGCACGGACGACGCACTGCTTGCGCCGCCAGCCTGGTTTGCCTGGCTTTGTCTGTTGCAACAAATAACAGTTATGCCAGTAATCGCCTGGCCGATAGCATCGAAAACCTGGCCAGTCTGAAGACGGTCGAACTGATCCTCAACGGCGTCGGTGTGCGGAATTTGCTGTTTCTGGAGATTTACCAAGTGGCGCTCTACTTGCCGCGCAAATTGAATGATCCGCTGGACATTCTTGACCAGGATATGCCGCGTCGATTGCGCATCACGCTGTTACGTGATGTCTCTGCCCAGCAGGATTTGAAGTATTTGATGGGCGGCTTGACCGATAACAATAGTGCCGATGAACTCGCCGCGATCCAGGTTCCGCTTGATCAGTTCATGACCTTGATGCACAAAATAGGTCGTATTCCCAGAGGTGGTGTTGTGCAACTGGATTACTTGCCGACTCTTGGAACCCGTGTCTGGTTGAACCAGCATTTTATCGGTGCGGTGCCCGGCGCAGCCTTCAATCGAAGTTTGCTGAAGATTTGGCTGGGCGAGCGGCCGATTCAGAAAAACCTGAAGCGGGCACTGCTCGGCGAAGTCCGCGATGCGTTTTGAGCCAAACCTTCCAGCCAAACCTGTTTGGTTAAATTCCGGTAGTAAGTCCGAAATGGAAGTGTTGATGCGATGAAAAAGGCCGGTCAAAAACCGGCCTTTGGAACTGATCCGAACCATTCGGCGCATCATTTCCGCTTCAAACATGCCTGCAAGAATGCTTTGCGCACATCGCCTTTTTTGTCGGCCGCTTGCTTGTTGCAATCGACCATCCGCTGTTGCGATGTGGTGAGTGATTTTTTCTGCTCGACGGCATGCGAGATGGGTGTCGACTGGAGTGTCGACACGACCAGGGTAGCCAAGATTGCGTGAATAACAGTCATGCGCTCTGGATTCCAGAAAACTTGGATCGATCTCAATTAATTGAACAGACCTTTCAGTTTTTTCTTCAACTGATCTTCCGAGCTTTCCTTCTTCACGGGCGCAGGTGCCGGTGCAGTGTCTGCTGCCGATGCCGATGCCGGGGCCGGGACGACGACAGGCTCAGGGGTGGCTTGCGTCGGCATCGGGTAGGAAATGACTTTGGCCTTTTCTTCGGCGGCGGCTTTCGCATTCCAGGGTTTGCCATCAGGGCCTTGCTTGATGCCTTCAATCAGCAGCGTGATATCGACTTCATTGCCAACCGGGCCTGTCGGCGTGTACTTCGTGATGCCGTAATCGGAGCGGTTGATGCGCGTGGTGGCTTTGAAGCCAACGCGCATGCCACCCCAGGGATCTGGGCCGATACCAAGAATCTGATATTCCATCGTGACCGGTTTGGTCACACCATGCAGGCTGAGTTGGCCGGACAGCGTGCCTTTGTCCGCCGTGACTGGTTTGACGCTGGTTGAGACAAACTTCATCTCGGGGTAATTGCGTGCATCGAGGAATTCATCGGTCAAGGTGTGCACATCACGCCGCATGTGGCTTGAATTCAAGCTGTAAACACTGATCACTGCATTGACTGAAGATTGAGCCAGGTTGCTCAAATCAAGTGCGACGGTGCCTTTGATATCGTGAAAAGTCCCGCTCGTGCGGGCAACGATGTGGCGCAGTTCCCAGTTGGCGAAGCTGTGCGCTGTATCGATGCTGAAGGTTTCGACTTCGGCGTGGACCGGCGCCGACAGCGCAAGGCCAAGAGCGACACTGAGCGAGAAAAGGGAAAGTCTGATTCGGTTGGTGCAGGTGGCGTTTTTCATGATGTCTCTTCGTTAGGTAAACATTTTTGCGCGAAAATAGACCCCCGAAATTGACCCCATTGGGTCGGTATTTCCGGAGATCGTTTTATAGCATCATGAAGTTCCTCGGGGTGTGACACTTGGCACGCATCGGCGGGGGTGTGCGTGCAGCCCCGCTAATTCTCCTTTTAGCGCCAATTGTTATCACGCTTTTCTGAACGGATGTCGCGTTCGGCACGATCAAGCCACTGATTGAGTTCCACCCATTCATTCCGGCTCAGGTGGTGATCAGTCAGATACGCTCTCTGTAATTGCTCGATTTCTTTTTGCTCATGCATCAATTTTCTGGCTTCACGTTGAGACAGGCTACCGACACGCAGGCCATGCATGATTTTTTCCATCTGTGTCTGTTGCCGGTTATCAATCACCTGGCTTGCTTCGGGTGATTTGAAGCCGCGTGAAGCGTCATGGTCATAGCTGGCGCGAGCATAACCTGAACGATCCGGGGAATGCGGAACGTAGGGGGTTGCGAAATATGTTGCGTGATTGCCCCAACTGTTCGCTTGGCTTGCCCCGGCAAGCAAGGTCAGCGAGGAAATGGCGGCGATGGCCAGGGTTTTAACGATGCGATTGTTTTTCATGACATGCTCCTGAGGAAGGTGAAGGGCCGACCGCTGAATGTGTGTCGGTGAGTTCACTTTAGAGCGCTGCTGTAAGCCTTCCGTGTCGGGGCTGTTTGTAATTGTTACGAATGGTTTCATCCCGCCTGTGACGTTTTCCCGGTCTTGATTCAATGCGGTCAAACACGGCAAATCGGGCGACGTTTAAACTGCGACTTGCTTTTAATGTTGTTGAATCGTCATGAATGACGAAAAAATGACGGGTGATTCATCCATGCTCACGTAGCTGTCTGTTTTGATTCAGTTTGGATCTGTTATTCGTGGCGACTCAAGAGGTCTGTAAATTGCTTGCACAAGCACTCATGATCAAATCAATTCACCCCCGCGGCATTGTTGTCCGCATTAATGGCCACCGCGTTGGCCACCGCGTCGGCCACCGACTCTCGCGCACCGCATGCGCAGGCTTTACGCTGATAGAACTGGCCATTGTTCTGGTTGTGATTGGTCTGCTTCTGGGCGGAATTCTCAAAGGCCAGGAACTGATCGAGAGTGCACGAGCGCGAAATCTGATCTCCCAGCTGGACAGTATCAAGGCTGCCTATTTCACCTTTCAGGATAAATATAGCGCTCTGCCGGGGGATTACCCTGGGGCATTGGCGCGATCCAACCTGTCTGGCATAGAAAACGATTCGATCGGCGGTAATTCGGATGGCGTGGTGCGGGATACGCCGCAAGCGCGTGAAAGCTTGCTGGTGTGGGTGCATTTATCGCATTCGAATCTGATTTCAGGGCATTACCGCGCTAGCGGCAGCCAGCCTGACCCCGCTTCGGAATGGCCGCGCAACCCGTATGGCGCAACCTTGCAGTTGCAATACGATGCCCAGTTTGCCGGGTCTGGTGGCGGGGCCAGGCTGAACTTGAAGACCGGTAGCCAGGTGCCGGCACGGATTCTGGCCGAGATCGATCGCAAGATCGACGATGGCCGCGCCAACAGCGGCCAGTTTCGTTTCAGCGCCTACGATGGCGGTGGCGGCCCGCCGTCTGAAAGCCGCTGCTTTGACCCGCAAAGCGGGTATTGGCGTGCGGCCGAGAATGAGGCGAATTGCGGCGCTGCCGCGCTGTTCTGAATGTCAGTTGCCACGCAAGGCAATTTCCGCCGCCGCCAGCGCATCCGGCTCACCCCGTAGCAGCACGATATCGCCCGCTCCAAGTTGTGTTTCCGGGCTGTATTCCGCACTCGGATTGCCTGGCCGCCGGATGCCAATCACACTGGCGCCCCATTTCTCGAACGCCAGTTCGGCCAGGGTCTTGCCGCAGCCGGTATGACGTGGTTCGAGCAAGACCGAGGTCAGTCTCTCGCCCCCCGTTTCATCCTCGGCTTCATCGGTCAAGCCGCGAAAATAACCGCGCATCGCGCCATAACGCGCTTCCCGTGTCTGCCGGATGCGCTTCAGCACGCGGGTCAATGGCACGCCTGCCATCAGCATGGTTTGCGAGGCGAGCATCAGCGCACCTTCCATGACTTCCGGCACCACTTCACTGGCGCCGGCTTCGCGCAGTCGATCCAGGTCGTTGTCATCCACGGTGCGGACGATGATCGGTGCGTCGGGTCGCAAACGCCGCACCGAGGCAATGATTTTCAGTGCCGAGGGCGTGTGCGCGAAGCTCACCACGACTGCCTTGGCGCGCTGCACGCCGGCCGCCATCAAGACTTCGGCGCGGGTCGAGTCGCCGAAAACAACGTTGTCGCCCGCTTGCGCCGCGGCACGTACCCGGCGCGGATCGTGGTCGAGCGCGATGAACGGGATATGTTCCGATTCGAGCAGCCGGGCCAGGTTCTGGCCGCTACGGCCATAGCCGCACAAGATCACATGTTTTTGTTTGCCGAATGCGCGCGCGGCGATCTCGTGCACGCCACGCGCCTGTTCCATCCAGGCGCCGCCTTCCATGCGTTGTGCCAAACGGGTTCCCGCCATCAGAAGCATTGGTGCAGCCAGCATCGATAAAACCATGGCCGCCAGAATGACCTGATGCATTTCAGGCGCTAACAGGCTGTTCGCCAGGGTCAGGCCGAGCAGCACAAAACCGAATTCACCGGCTTGCGCCAGGCCGGTGCCGACGCGCATCACGACTGGCCAGGATTGGGTAAACAATCCGGCCAGCAGGGCGATCACCAGCAGTTTGCCAAAGACCAGCAACAACAGGATGGCCAACACTTTGTCCCAATGTTGGGCGACGATTTGCAGATCCAGCATCAGGCCGACGGAGACGAAGAAGAGTCCCATCAGCACATCCCGGAATGGGCGTATGTCGGCCTCGACCTGATAACGATATTCCGTTTCGGCGATCAATATGCCAGCCAGGAAAGCGCCCAAGGCGAGCGAAAGTCCGGCGCGATCGGTGATGTAAGCCAGGCCAAGGGTGACCAGCAAGACGTTGAGCATGAACAATTCGCTCGATTTGCTTTGCGCGACGATGTGAAACCACGGCCGCATCAGCTTTTGTCCAACTGCCAGAATCAGCGTCAGGACCAGCACGGCTTTCAGCGAGGCATACAGCAAGGCTTCCCCCAGGCCGCTGCTTTGCGCCAGCGCCGGGACAAAGATGATCAGCGGCGCGACGGCGAGGTCCTGGAACAGCAGCACGCCGAAAATCAGGCGGCCATGCTCGCTATCGAGTTCATCTCGTTCAGACAACAGCTTGCTGACGATGGCGGTGGAGGACATGGCGATGACGCCGCCCAGCGCCAGGCCGGTTTCCCAGGACAGGCCGAGAACGAGGCCGCAGACCATGACGATGAACATCGTGATCGTCACTTGCAGGCCGCCGAGTCCAAATACGGCCATCCGCATGGTTTTCAGGCGGGCAAGCGAAAACTCGAGGCCGATCGAGAACATCAGGAAGACAACGCCGAACTCGGCCAGATGCGCGGTCGGTGAATCCGCGCCCATGCCATGCAAAAAAGGCCCCAGGCCAATACCGATCAAGACGTAACCGAGCAAAGCCGGCATGCCGGCTGCTTTCAGCAGCGCCAGGGCGAAAACACCGGCGGCGAGCAGGATAAGAGTGAGTTCGAGCGTGGAGTGCATTTCGTTTGCTAGAGCGGTCTGGGGCTAATCGCTATACTTGTGACCCATTATGTTGGGTTCCATTATGACATCCCACTCCCCATCCCCCGCCGAGATCCTCGATCTTGCCAGGCGTACGCTGGAAATCGAAGCTGCTGCAGTTTTGCAACTGGTCACGCGCGTCGACGACAGTTTTTTGCGCGCCGTGGAAACCCTGCTTGCCTGCAGCGGCCGGGTGGTTGTTTCCGGCATGGGCAAATCTGGCCATATCGGCGGCAAGATTGCCGCGACCTTGGCGAGCACCGGCACGCCCTCTTTTTTCATGCATCCAGCCGAAGCCAGCCATGGCGATCTGGGCATGATCACCGGCCAGGACGTGGTCATCGCGCTGTCCAATTCCGGTGAGAGCGTTGAACTCGCGGCGATTTTGCCGCTGATCAAGCGGCGCGGCGCCAAGCTGATCAGCATGACTGGCAACCCATCTTCCACGCTGGCGAAGGCGTCGGATATCCATCTTGATGCAAGCGTCGAACAAGAAGCTTGCCCGCTCAATCTCGCTCCTACCGCCAGCACGACCGTGGCATTGGCGCTGGGTGATGCGTTAGCGGTGGCGACGCTGCATGCGCGTGGCTTCAGTGCCGAGGACTTTGCCCGCACGCATCCGGGCGGCGCGCTGGGGCGGCGTTTGCTGGTGCATGTGCATGATCTGATGCATCGCGATGCGGCATTGCCGGTGGTCGATGAATCCGCCAGCCTGAAACAGGCTTTGCTGGAAATGACTCGCAAGGGACTTGGCATGACTGCGGTTGTCGATGCCGACTCCCGCTTGGTCGGCATTTTTACCGATGGCGATCTGCGTCGATTGCTTGATCAGGATGTCGATGTGCGCAGCGCGATGATCGCCCAGGTCATGCATCGTCGGCCGCATACCGTCGCGGCTTCCGATCTGGCGGTCGAGGCGGTGCGTCTGATGCAGGAATACAAGGTGAATGGCCTGTTGGCGCTGGATGATGACGGTCGTCTCGCTGGCGCATTGAATATGCACGATCTTTTGCGCGCGGGGGTGGTATGAGGTATCTGGCATGAATCAAACGGAACAAACCGGGGCGGATATTCGGTTGGATATCGAGCAGCGCGCCCGTGCGGTGCGCATGCTGGTGTTCGATGTCGATGGAGTGCTGACCGATGGCAGCCTGTTCTATGACAATCAGGGACAGGAATACAAAGCCTTCAATTCGCGCGATGGCCATGGCATCAAGATGTTGCGCGCCAGCGGCATCGAGACCGGCATCATTACCGGGCGCACGTCCCAGATCGTGCTTCACCGCGCCCGCAATCTGGGCATCGGGCAGATCTACCAGGGCGCGGAAGACAAGCTGGAAGCGCTGCAGAGCCTGTTGCGGGAAACCGGTCTGGCACCGGAACAGATCGCCTATATGGGTGACGATGTGGTCGATTTGCCGGTGCTGAATCGGTGTGGTCTGGCGATTACCGTGCCGGATGCGCCCGATGAGGTGAAACGGCGCAGCCAGGTGATCACCTTGGCTAATGCTGGCCGTGGCGCGGCGCGAGAAGCGTGTGAATTGATCATGCGGGCGCAAGGCACCTGGGCGGCACAGATCGCCCTTTACGACCGCTGATCGAAGCCAGCCGCAGCCCGGATTGCCGACTGATCCCACCCGGAAATTGCAAACATGAGCCTGGGCTACCATGTTCACTGGCCACCGTTGGTATTGGCCTTATTCCTGGCGCTGCTCGCTTTCTGGCTGAATCAGGTCGCGGTGCGGATGCCTTCCGTTGACGACGCCGGTTTCGCGCATGAGCCGGACTATGTGGTCGAGGGGTTCAACGCGATGGCGTTCAATGAAGCGGGCAAGCCACGTCATCGGTTGATGGCAGAACGCATGACGCACTATATGGATGACGACACCACCGTGCTGGACAAGCCGATGTTTTTCTCGCTCGATCAGTCGCTTCCAGTGGAAGTCAGGTCACAACGGGCGCAAATTTCGGCCGATGGCAAGCAGGTCTATTTCCTGAATCAGGTACGCCTCACCCGGGTTGGCGGGGCAGGGCAAATGCCTGCCAGCCTGGATACAGAGTATCTTCACGTCTCTCCGGATGAACGCATCATGCGCACGAATCAATTTTTCACGCTTCGCCAGGGTACTTCGGTGATCACTGCGAATCAGTTGATGATTGATGACAGCAAGGGTTTGATGACGCTTTCCGGTGGCGTCAAAGCGGTTATTGAACAATCATCTCGACTCCCTCAACCAGGAAATTAACAAAATGCGCGTTGAATGGCTGTTTGCCAGTCTAGTTTGCAGCTTATCGATGCTGGCTTTTCCCGCCTATGCCGAAAAAGCCGACAAAGCGAAGCCGATTAACCTGGAAGCGGACAGCGTTCGGGTTGAGGATGCCAAGCAAACCGCGATTTATGAAGGCCATGTCGTGTTGACGCAGGGCACCTTGATGATGACCGCGGACAAGATTGAATTACGTCAGGACGCCAAAGGATTTACTGTCGGAAACGCGAGTGGTAGTCCGGTTCATTTCCGGCAAAAGATGGATGGTCGTGAAGAATTTGCCGAAGGTTGGGCCGACCGCATTATTTACGATGGGGGCGCCGACAAGCTTCAGTTAAGCGGCCAGGCGCGTCTCAAGCGTGGCGCCGACGAACT
Source organism: Burkholderiales bacterium (assembly GCA_038215555.1). Lineage (GTDB taxonomy): Bacteria > Pseudomonadota > Gammaproteobacteria > Burkholderiales > Thiobacillaceae > PFJX01. The sequence continues at coordinate 35,311 of JBBQQT010000014.1, forward strand.
GCGCGGTAGCCTGATCATCTATGATGCCAAGACCGAGTTTTACCAAGCGCAAGGCAGCAGCAATGGGGTCAAGGGACGGGTCAAGGCGGTTATTCAGCCGAAGAATAGCGCGCTTGCCAACGAGCCTTCTCAGGTTGCCAAGCCGTGAGTGTGTTGAGCGCCGAGAATCTGGCCAAGCGGTACAAGTCGCGTCAGGTTGTGACCGACGCTTCGATTCGAGTCGAGAGTGGCGAAGTGGTCGGTCTGCTGGGGCCGAATGGGGCTGGCAAGACAACCTGTTTCTACATGCTGGTTGGTCTGATCCGCGCCCAGTCCGGCCGGATACGCCTGGACGATGTCGATCTGACCAGCATGCCGGTTTACAAGCGGGCGCGGTTGGGACTCTCCTATCTGCCACAAGAGCCTTCGATCTTTCGGCGTTTGTCGGTGGCCGACAATATTGCCGCCATGCTTGAGTTGTGTGGTCACAAGGCGGCGGAGGTCGATGCGCGGCTGGATAGCTTGTTGGAAGATCTGCATATCACGCATTTGCGCGAAGCGCCGGCGGCAGGATTGTCCGGCGGAGAGCGGCGGCGGGTTGAAATCGCCCGTTCACTGGCGACATCGCCCCGTTTCATTTTGCTGGATGAGCCATTCGCCGGCATCGATCCGATTTCCGTCATCGACATTCAGAAGATCGTCGGTTTTCTGACCGAACGTGGCATCGGCGTTTTGATCACCGACCATAACGTTCGAGAAACGCTGGGCATCTGCAACCGTGCCTATATTCTCAATGCGGGCCAGGTGCTGGCCGCCGGGACGCCAGATGAAATCATTTACAATGAAGACGTTCGCAAGGTGTATCTCGGTGAACACTTCAGACTCTGAACGTTTCGATCCTCCCATCGTCAAGCGACCCATTTTCCCGCTTCACCCATGAAGCAGAGCCTACAGCTCAAGCTGCATCAGCAGCTCACCCTCACCCCGCAACTACAGCAATCAATCCGCCTGTTGCAGCTTTCCACATTGGAGCTGAGCCAGGAGATTTCGCAGATGCTGCAGGACAACCCGCTGCTCGAACGGCTGGACGGCGAGGATCGATTTGACGGGGGTGCAAGCGATGCGCCACGTGACACGCAGAATCAAACCGGTAGCGAAGGCGGCAGCGAAAGTAACCGAGAAACGCCGGCGGAAGAGCCACGCCAGGAGCGTGATGACATTTATGAAGAAATGGCCTGGGGTGACCGAGCCGTTTCCGGCTCAGGCAGCGGCAGCAATGATGACGATGACGAACATGGCTTCCAGCAAGCCGACACCAGCCATACCGGCCTGCATCAATATCTTGCCGATCAACTTGCGCTGACGCCGCTGAGCCAGCGCGATCGTCAGCTGATCGCGCTGCTGATCGAGGCGCTGGACGACGATGGTTACCTCTCCACCACGCTGGAAGAACTCGAGACCCTGTTCCCGGAGGAGATGGAACTGGATCCGCTGGAGCTCTCCACCGCCTTGAAATTGCTGCAAAGCCTTGACCCGACCGGGGTTGGCGCACGCGACCTGGGTGAATGCCTGTGGTTGCAGTTGAAAGCCTTGCCGGCGATGACGCCGAATCTGGAAAAGGCCAAAACCCTGGTACGCGACCATCTCGGCCTGTTGGCGGATCGGGAATACGGCAAGATCAAGCGTCTGCTGGGTATCTCCGAAACCGAATTCACTTGCCTGCGGCATTTGATCACGTCGCTCAATCCGCGCCCTGGCAGCGCCTACGCGCCGCTTGATACGCGCTATGTCGCACCGGATGTGTTCGTGAAAAAGGTCAAGGGCATGTGGATGGTCAGCCTGAATGCCGAGGCCGTGCCGAAACTGCGGATCAATGAGATGTATGCCGGCATTTTGCGCGGCAACAAGGAGGGCGGCAGTTCGCTCAGCGTGCAATTACAGGAAGCGCGTTGGCTGATCAAGAACGTGCAACAGCGATTCGAGACTATTCTGAAAGTGTCCCAAGCCATCGTTGATCGCCAGCGTATGTTTTTCGAGCACGGGGATGTGGCTATGCGGCCGCTGACACTCAAGGAAATCGCCGATACCGTCGAGTTGCATGAATCCACGATTTCCCGTGTCACCACCCAGAAGTACATGATGACGCCGCGGGGGCTGTATGAATTCAAATACTTTTTTGGCAGTTCACTCGCCACCGATGAAGGCGGCGCCACCTCCAGCACAGCGATCCGGGCATTGATCAAACAATTCATAGAGGCAGAGAATCGGACCAAGCCCTTGTCCGATAACACCATAGCTGAACTGTTGGGCAAACAAGGTTTTGTGGTTGCCCGACGCACCGTAGCCAAGTACCGGGAGTTGTTGAATATTCCTCCCGCCAACCAGCGCAAGTCGATCTGATTTGCGCATTATTGAAGGAGTTCTGTATGAACCTCACCATCACGGGTCATCATCTGGAAATTACCCCTGCCATTCGCGGTTATATCGAGGAAAAAATGGGGCGGATCAAACGTCATTTCGATCAAGTGATCGACGTCTCGGTCATCCTCACGGTCGAGAAACTGAAGCACAAAGCGGAAGTCAATCTTCATTTGCGCGGCAAGGATATCTATGTAGAAGCGATCGAACCCGATATGTATGCGTCGATCGATGCACTGGTCGACAAACTCGACCGTCAGGTGGTCAAGCACAAGGAAAAATCCGGTGATGTCAATCGCGCATCTGGCGGCGTTAAAGGCCAAATCGCCGAAGTCGACTAATCGCCAGGCCTGAACGCGCAGGCCTGAACCACTGCCTGCGTGCAGACAGCGGGTTCACGGCAGCGCGTTCACACTCAGCAAGCCCTCATTCGCCACCCCCCCATGAATCTCATCACACCTTTATTGAAGCCCGTCAATGTCCTGGCGGAATTTGAAACCAGCAGCAAGAAACGCCTGTTCGAACAAGCTGGCCAGATGTTTCTGGATAGCGATGGCGTCACGGCCGCTGAGGTATTCGACAGTCTCTTTTCTCGCGAGAAGCTGGGTTCCACCGCGCTCGGCTATGGCATCGCCATTCCGCACGGCCGTATCAAGCAACTGAAGGAAACCGCCTGTGCCTTCATTCGCCTGAAAACCCCGACCGATTTCGATGCACCGGACAATCAGCCGGTAGATCTGGTTTTTGTCCTGCTAGCGCCTGCTGCCGCCACCGATCTGCATTTGCAGATTCTGGGCGAGCTGGCGGCGATGTTTTCCGACGAAGACTTTCGCGCCCGCTTGCGCGCCGCGCCCGATGCCGCTGAACTGCATCGCCTGATCACGGAGTGGACGCCCTGATGTCTTACGGCGACAGGTCAGACGAGCTTGTTTCGCATCACCCGATCACGGTGGCGGCGTTGTTCAGCGCAGTCAGCGAGCGTCTGCGGCTGACCTGGATCGCGGGCCATGCCGGCGGCGATAAGCTGCTGACTTCCGATACCGTGCAAAAGCCCAGTCTGGCACTGATCGGGCACCAGAACTTCATCCACCCGAACCGCGTCCAGGTGCTGGGCTGCGCGGAAATGGACTATTTGCGCAAGCTGCCGGGTGACAAGTTGGATGAAGCGGTCGACTACCTGTTTTCCAACGAGATCGCCGCCGTGGTGGTCGCGAATGGCGAAATCGTGCCTGAGGTGATGATGGAGCATGCCGAGCGCACCGCCACGCCCTTGTTTTCTTCGCCCGAGGCCGGCCCGCAATTGATGCGGCTCCTGTCGCACCTGATGGCGCAGGCGCTGGCGCCATCGACTGTATTGCATGGGGTTTTCCTGGAGGTGTCCGGCATCGGCGTGTTGATTACCGGCGCGCCCTCCGCCGGCAAGAGCGAACTGGCGCTGGAATTGATTACTCGCGGCCACCGTCTGATTGCCGATGACGCACTGGAAGTGTTTGCCGTTTCGCCAGACACGCTGGAAGGGCGCTGCCCCTCATTACTGCTCGATTTCATGGAAGTGCGCGGACTTGGCGTGCTCAATGTGCGCCGTTTGTTTGGTGACACCGCCGTCAAGCAGAAGAAGAATCTGAAGCTGATCGTGCACCTGACGCTGGCGGATGAAGAGACCCAGAACTGGCTAGAAGTCGATCGCCTGAATATGGCCGCCAGTACGCGCAGCATTCTTGGTGTCGATGTCCCGGAAGTGCGTATTCCGGTCGCCATCGGCCGCAATCTGGCGGTCCTGGTCGAGGTCGCGGTGCGTAACCATATCCTCAAATTACGAGGCTTCGATTCGGTGCAGGAATTCACCGAACGGCATCGTGCCGCGATCGAGGCCAACGGTCAGTAAACCACTTCGGAGCGGAGCGTTTCTCCATGCGCATCATCGTCATCAGCGGACTTTCCGGCTCAGGCAAAAGTGTTGCCCTGAAGGTGCTGGAAGATACCGGTTTTTATTGCGTCGATAACCTGCCCGCCGCTTTGTTGCCGGAGACCGTCGACTATTTGCGCATGTCTGGCGTCACCGATGCGGCAATCAGCATCGACGCCCGCAGTGGTGCCAGCATTCCCGGTTTGCCGAATGATCTGGAGCGTTTGCGGCAACGTTACGACTTGCGGGTGTTGTTTCTCACCGCCAAGGACGCCACGCTGGTAACGCGTTTTTCCGAAACCCGCCGCCGGCATCCCCTGGCCACCGGCGACCGTTCGCTGGAAGAATGTATCCGCGCCGAACGCGAAATGTTGGAGCGCATCTCGGCCAACAGCCATCTGATGGATACCAGCGATCTTTCCGCCAACCATCTGCGCGCCTGGATCAAGGATTTCCTCGAACTGAGCAACGCCAATTTCACCCTGGTGTTCGAATCATTCGGCTTCAAACATGGCATTCCCATGGATGCCGACCTGGTGTTCGACGTG
>JBBQQT010000015.1:0-38983 GCA_038215555.1 Burkholderiales bacterium
GCCGCGCGTGGTCAACGTAATGTCCAGCAACCGCGCCGCCTTTTCCGCGTCGTCATGGAACAACTCGTAAAAGTCGCCCATGCGATAGAACAACAGCATGCCGGGATGTTCGGCCTTGATGCGTAAATACTGCTGCATCATCGGGGTGTGGGGTGTGGGATTGGCGGACACGCGGGCGACAGCGGTTTTCGGGGAGGTGAATTCTACTTGCAGGCAGCGCGCTTGAAGCCGGCTTACAATCCGACCCGATTCAATTGACTGTTTCACAATCGGAGCCTTTTGCATGAGTCCGCATACTGTTTGGTTTTGGTGCAGTTCTTTGTTGGCGCTGGTTTCGATGCCTTTGCAGGCTGCCTATACCTGGGTTCCTTCCGCGTCACCGCAGCAGATCGAGGCCAGATTGGCCCGCACACAGGCAGACCCTGTGGCACATAAAGCGGCGATTGTGGCGGGCAAACGTGCGGCCACGTTCTGCGCCAACTGTCATGGCGACAGCGGTGTCAGCGTGCTGGATAACGTGCCGAATCTGGCCGGTCAGAATGCGTTTTATCTTTTGGCGCAGATCGATAAATTTGGAGATGGACGTCGTAAGGACGATTTCATGTCAGGCCTGGTCAAGGTGTTGAAGCCGGATGAGCGTTTCAATATCGCGGTGTTTTATGCCAGCCAGACGGTGCCGCCCACCCCGCCAAAAGACCGGGGGCAAGCCATCGCCGGCGGCAAGCATTTTGCGCGCGCGTGCGTTGGCTGCCATGGTGCCAAGGGTTATGGCACCCGCGAAGTTGCGCGTCTGGCCGGGCAGCGCAACGGTTATCTGAAACAGGCGCTGACCGATTACCGTAACGGCAGCGGAGTGCGCTCCGATTCGCGGATGACCGGGGTTGCGCAAAAGCTGTCCGATACCGATATCGCGGCTCTGGCCAGTTATCTCGGTTCGTTGCTTTGAATGGGTGGTGAATTCGGGGCGGTTGGCGAGTCCGCTTGGGGAATCTGAATGTCGCGTAGGGTTGGTTAGTCTGGTTGACCGAAATATCAGCCAGCAGCGGGAACCCTGAGCCGCATCCGGCCTCAAGTTGATTTTGCCTGGCGCTGATCATGTTCAAAATTCCTGTTTCGGTTCTGGTAGTGATTTATTCCGCCGATCAGCAGGTCTTGCTGCTGGAGCGTGCCGATGCACCCGGACTCTGGCAATCGGTCACCGGCAGTCAGGAAACGGGCGAGACGTTGTGCGAAACCGCCATTCGCGAGGTAGCGGAAGAAACCGGTCTGGACGCCCAAGCATTCACGTTGACCGATTGGCAGATGCGGAATCAGTTTGAAATCTTTCCGCGCTGGCGACATCGCTATGCCCCCGGCGTAACGCACAACAGCGAGCATGTTTTCTGCCTGCTGTTGCCTGCGCCACAGCCGGTGAAGCTGGCCGAACGCGAACACCTGAACCAAGTCTGGCTGCCGTATGCGTCTGCGGCGGAAAAATGCTTCTCCTGGAGCAATGCTGCGGCGATCCGCCGGTTGCCTGTTATTTGCCTACCTGTCGCATCCAGCGGGGCCTGAGTCGGCAGGCGTTCATTGATTGGCTGGCGCCTGGCCGCTGGTTAAATCCTGCCTTGATGAAAGCGCGTCGGTAGCCTGCCGCAAGCCCGTTTCAGAGCGTGCGCGCCAGCACCCAGGCCTGAATTTCGATGGCGCCAGCTTTGCGCACCGCGCGCGCCAGTTCATCCAGGCTGCTGCCGCTGGTCATCACATCGTCGATCAAGGCGACACGTTTTCCGCTTAAATCGATGCGGCAGGCAAAAGCGCCGCGCAGATTGCGCTGCCGGGTTTTCAAGTCGAGCCCGGCCTGCGACGGCGTGTTGCGTAACCGTTGGCAGGCATCCGGCAGCCAGGGCACACCGATGCGCGGCGAGAGTCGACGGGCAATTTCAGCGGCCTGGTTGAACCCGCGCTGCGCCAGACGGGCGGGATGCAGGGGCATCGGCAGCAGGTAATCGAGCTGGTCGGCACAGGTATTTGACTGATCTGATCGGCTCGCCATGCGGGCGGCAAAGAATTCGGTCAGGTTGCTGGCATGCGCGTATTTGCATTGCTGCACCAGGCTGTCGAGCGGGAAAGCGTAGCTGAAGAATGCCTTGGTGCGGTCGAAAGCAGGCGGCTTTTTCAGGCAGGCGCCGCAGATTTCACCCTGTGACGTGGGCAGCGCGCATTGCGGACAACAGGCGGCGGGCAAGTGCGCCAGATCGTCTTCACAGCCGGCGCAGAGCAGCGCACCGCTGACACGCGCGCCGCAGAGAAAACAGGCTTGCGGCAAGCGGGATTGCACGAATTTTATGCACTTGTTCAGCGTAGATTGCTGTGAGTTTGACAAGGTTTTATCCCTCCCCCACCATCCCGGCTCTTTTAGCCGGTTTTTATTCATGTCCGAAAAACTTCTGATTACCGCTGCGGCTTGCAAACGCAGCGCGCGCTTGTTCAATTTGCTCGCAGTGGCGACGACCCTGCTCTCCGCCAGCCTGTTCGGCCTCGGCAACCTGATCGCCGACAAGAAGCTGGCTTTCCTGCCGATGGCGATGTCGCTACCGCCGATCATGATCTGGCTGGCCGCCTCTATCTTCGTCTATGCCTCGATCGCGCACCACCCCGACCTGACCGTGCGGCATTACAACAAATGGGCCGGCTATCGCTATTACGCCGTGGTCGGCACGCTGACCGTGCTGTCGAACGATCTAGCGCATCTGCCCACCGGCTGGGCCGGCGTCTGGGCGTTGATGCTGCTGACGTTGGTGCCCTGGGCGCTTTACGACGTGTGGAAAGCGGGCAAGGAAAACTGGCAGGACATCGAAGTAGAGAAAGAGGTGCATTGATGAACGATATGACCCAACCCGTGGCTGCTTCGGTTGCCCAAGCAGAAGCCCGCAAGCGCTGGTCTCTGGCTGAACTGGAAGCGCTGTATGCGCTGCCGTTCAATGATTTGATGTTCCAGGCCCAAAGCGTGCATCGCGCCAACTTCGATCCGAATGCGGTGCAGCTTTCCACGCTGCTTTCGATCAAGACCGGTGGCTGTTCCGAGGATTGCGGCTACTGCTCGCAATCGGCCCGGCACGATACCGGCCTGGAACGCGAAAAACTGCTCGATATCGCTGAAGTGGTCGCCACTGCGAAAGCCGCCAAGGAGGCCGGCGCGACACGCTTCTGCATGGGCGCGGCCTGGCGCGGGCCAAAGGAAAAGGATCTCGGCGCGGTGGCCGAGATGGTGCGCGAGGTGAAAGCGCTTGGCCTGGAAACCTGCGTCACACTGGGCATGCTGAAACCGGGGCAGGCTGAACAGTTGAAGGATGCCGGCCTGGATTACTACAACCACAATCTGGATACCGCCGCCGAGTTCTACGGTCAGGTGATCACTACACATACCCACGGCGACCGCCTCGACACGCTGGCGCAAGTGCGCGGCGCCGGCATCCATGTCTGCTGCGGCGGCATCATCGGCATGGGCGAATCGCGTCGGGTGCGCGCCGGTCTGGTTCTGGAACTGGCCAATCTCGATCCGCAGCCGGAGTCTGTGCCGATCAACATGCTGGTGAAAGTGCCGGGTACGCCGCTGGCGGCGGTGGTTGAGCAAAGCGGCGATCTCGATCCATTCGAGTTCGTCCGCACCATCGCCATCGCCCGCATCACCATGCCGGCATCGCATGTGCGTCTTTCTGCCGGTCGTCAGGAACTGGGTGATGGCATGCAGGCATTGTGCTTTCTTGCCGGCGCCAATTCGATTTTCTACGGCGACAAGTTGCTGACCACCGGCAACCCCGATGTCACCGCCGATACCGCGTTGTTCGCCAAGCTGGGTCTGAACACCGAGCCGGTGCAAGGTCGGCGTTGCGCGGGACATTGAATATCTTCGTCATTCCTGCGCATGCGGGAATGACAGAGGTTTGTATGCATGCGGTTGTGTCATGACACCTGACCAACTCGCCAACGCTTTAGCCGAGCTCGACGCTCAATCCTTGCGTCGGGTGCGTCGCGTGCTGGATGGGCCGCAAGGCGTGCAGGTGACGCTGGACGGCAAGCCTTATTTGTCTTTTTCCAGCAACGATTATCTGGGGCTGGCAAATCATCCGGACATCACGCTTGCCGCGCAGCAAGCGGCGGCGCGGTATGGCGTGGGCGCGGGCGCGGCGCATTTGCTGACCGGGCATCATCGGTTGCATCACGAACTCGAATCAGAGCTGGCCGATTTCGTTGGTTTGCCTGCCGCGCTGCTGTTTTCAACCGGTTATATGGCCAGCCTGGGCGTGCTGCCGGCGTTGCTGGATCGGCATGGCGAGGTGTTCGAGGACAAGCTGAATCATGCGTCGCTGGTCGATGCGGCGTTGCTGTCGCGCGCCAAACTGACCCGCTATCCGCATCTTGATCTGGTCTCGCTCGAACAGCGCCTGGCGAGCAGTACGGCCAAGGTAAAGCTGATCGCCACCGATACCGTGTTCAGCATGGATGGCGATCTGGCGCCGTTGGTCGAGTTGCAAGCTTTGGCGCGACGCCACGATGCCTGGTTGTATCTCGATGACGCGCATGGTTTTGGCGTGTTGGGAGAGGGTGGAAAAAACGGCGGGCAGGGCGCGTTGGCTTTGCTGGATGATCGCAATGATCCGCGCCTGATCTATCTCGCCACGCTGGGCAAGGCGGCGGGCGTGGCGGGGGCGTTTGTTGGCGGTTCGGCGGCGCTGATCGAGTGGCTGGTGAACAAGGCGCGCACTTATGTCTTCACCACCGCGCAGCCGCCGCTGCTGGCGGCGGCCGTCAGCGCCAGTTTGCGTCTGATCGCGGCCGATCCCTGGCGACGCGCGCATCTGATCGAGTTGATCGACCGCCTGAAAGCCGGCCTGGCTGGATTGCCGTGGCCGCTGATGAATTCGAATACGCCGATCCAGCCGTTGTTGGTGGGCGGCAATGCCGAGGCATTGCGTCTGGCCGATGCGTTGCGTGCGCAAGGCATTTTGCTGCCGGCGATTCGGTCGCCGACGGTGCCGCCGGGCGAGGCGCGTTTGCGCATTTCACTTTCGGCAGCGCATCGCCTGGCCGATGTCGATACCTTGTGTGCGGCATTGCAAGCGTTGATACCGCATGATTGAAGCGCCACTGGTTTATCTGCACGGCTGGGGTTTGCACGGCGGCATCTGGAGCGAAACCGCGAACCTTTTGCCGGGTTCAACCCCCGATTTGCCCGGCTATGGCAACGTGGCCACAGCCTCGCCGTACAGCGCAGAATCGCTGGCCGACATGTTGGCGCCAACTCTGCCGGATGCCTCGGCGGTGTGCGGCTGGTCGCTCGGCGGCATGGTGGCGTTGGCGTTGGCGGTGCGTTATCCGCACAAGGTTTCACACTTGATTCTGGTGGCGACGAATCCGGTGTTTGTCAGTCGTCCGGATTGGCCGCATGGTTTGGCGCCAGACGTATTGAGCGAATTCGCGTTGGCCTTGGGTCAGGATTATCGGGCGACCTTGCTGCGGTTTTTGTCGTTGCAAGGACGCGGTGGCGATCAGGCGCGATCGGTCATCGAACGACTGCGTGAGCGTGTTTTTGTGCGTGGCGAGCCGGCCGCCGAAACACTGGCCGCCGGTCTGCAGTTGTTGCGCGATGTCGATTTGCGGCCTGCAGTGGCGCAGGTGCAATGCCCGGTTCTGGTGGTGCATGGCGCCTATGACGGACTCTGTCCGCTGCCTGCCGGGCGCTGGCTGGCTGCGCATTTGCCGGATGCCAGGCTGGCGTTGCATGAGCGCGCCGCGCACGCGCCTTTTTTGTCGCATCCGGATTGGTTTGTGGCCGAATTAAGGAGTTTTTTGCATGGATGAAGGCATCAAATATGAAGCCATCAAATATTCAGCCACCAAGCGCACGATCCGGCATTCGTTTGAACGGGCGGCGGCGCATTACGACGAAGCCGCTTTCCTGCAGCATGAAGTGGCGCGCCGGCTGGATGAGCATCTCGATGGCGTCAAGATCGTGCCACAACGCATCTTGGATGCCGGTTGCGGCACGGGTTTCGGTTCCAGTCTGTTGCGCGCGCGCTATCCACGCGCCGATGTGATCGGCCTTGATCTGGCGCAAGCCATGCTGCAGCGGGCGTTGGCGCGGCAACGTGGCAGCGTGTGGGAGAAATTGCGCGCTCGGTTGATGCCCAACGTGCCGCATTTTCAGCCGCTTTGCGGCGATATCGAACAACTGCCGCTGGCGCGCGCCAGTCTTGATTTGGTCTGGTCGAGTCTGGCGCTGCAATGGGTGGGCGGTGGCATCGATGGTCTGCAGGCCAGTTTCAAGCAGCTCCGGCGTGCGCTGAAACCGGGCGGCTTGTTCATCTTCGCCAGTTTCGGGCCGGATACGCTGAAGGAATTGCGCGCCGCATCGACTGGCCTCGATGGTCATCACCACGTCAATCGCTTCATCGATATGCACGATGTCGGTGACGCGCTGGTACATGCCGGATTCAGCAATCCGGTGATGGAAATGGAACAGATCACCCTGACCTACCCGGATCTGCCGGCGTTGCTGCGCGATCTCAAGCAGATCGGCGCGCATACCGTGCTGGAAGGCCGGCGCGCAGGATTGATGGGCAAGTCGGCTTGGCGGCAGATGGCGAACAACTACGAGATATTCCGCAAGGACGATCGGCTGCCGGCCAGTTATGAAGTGGTGTACGGCCATGCCTGGGCGGAAAATGCACAAAAACTCGAAGACGGGCGACAGATCATCGAATTTCGCAAACGGACGCCGGGGTGATGACTGCGCAGGGTTTTTTTGTCACCGGCACCGATACTGGGGTTGGGAAAACATTGGTCAGCGCGGCTTTGCTGCATGCCTTCGCGGGGCTCGGCTATCGCGTGGCAGGCATGAAGCCGGTGGCGGCGGGCGCCGATCAGATCGACGGCGTCTGGTGCAATGAAGACGTGCTGCAATTGCACGCCGCCGCCAATGTGGTTGCGAATCCAGCCTGGGTCAATCCCTATTTGTTGCGCACGCCGGTGGCGCCGCATATCGCCGCCGACTATCAAGGCGTGTCGATCGAACTGCCGCGTATCCGCGATGCCTATGAACATCTGGCTGATCTGGCCGATGTGGTGATCGTCGAAGGTGCGGGCGGCTTCAAAGTTCCCTTGTCGGCGACGCGCGACAGTGCCGATCTGGCCAAATATCTCGCGCTGCCGATGATTCTGGTGGTTGGCATGCGCCTCGGCTGCATCAATCATGCGCTGTTGACGGCTGAAGCGATCGCCGCGCGTGGCCTGAAACTGGCCGGCTGGGTGGCGAATCGGCTGGACCCCGATATGGCCGCGTATGGAGAGAATCTGGCTGCCTTGCGGGCGCGTCTGAATTGCCCGCTGCTTGCCGAGTTGCCGCATGTCAGTCAGCCGGATGCACGCTTGATGTCCGCTTTGATGGCGCCGAAAAGGTTGACTGAATTGATTGGCTCAAGCCATGGATCGACATTGCGGTAGGGGCGCTGAAACACCCGATTGACCGATTTTCGTAACGGATTTGTTGCCATCAAGCCGGACTTTTTCCAGCTTAATTTGATACCTTCTTGTCCGAAACTCCCTTTTTTTGTGCGAATATTGCGGCGTTTATTCGAGATAAAAAACTCTCTTGGAGTGAGATATGGTCTTATCCCGCACCAGCCAATATGCCGTTCAGGCACTGATTTACATCGCAACGCAGCCGATTGGCGAGCCTGTGCTGAACCGTGACATCGCTGGACGTCTGAATGTGCCCGCCGCCTATCTGGCAAAAATTCTGCAAAATTTGTGCAAGCACGGCCTGCTTGATTCGTTTCGTGGCCGTCTGGGTGGTTTTTGTCTGCGGGATGGCATGCATCGCACAACCTTGATGCAGATTCTGCTGTTGACCGAAGGGCCGGATTTCACCAAGAGCTGCATCCTGGGTCTCAAGGATTGCACTGATGCGACGGCATGCCCGCTGCATTTCAAGTGGATCCCGGTGAAGAAAAAAATTATCGCGTTGCTTAATGAAATGAATCTGGAAGAACTGGCCAAAGCTGTATTGACCGGCAAATATCGTCTCGCCGATTTGCCTGCCGCAGCGATGCCCACCTGATTCATGCACAGACAGCCGCTGTTCGGAGTCTTGCTGTTGATGCTGCTGGCAGGCTGTGGCGCGAATACGTCGCCGCCCTCGCTGACCGGGATCAAGGGCACCGATATCACGCATGCCGAAGATTTCAGCCACAGCGGGATGTCAGGTGAACGTCGTCTGGCATTGAATGACCACCACGGCCGCGCGGTGACGCTGAATCCCTTCAAGGGCAAGTTGGTGGTGTTGTTTTTCGGTTACACGCATTGCCCGGATGTCTGTCCGACGACGCTTTCAGACATGGCTGAGGCACTCAGGTTGATGCGGCCGGAAGCGGCGGCGAAGGTGCAGGTGCTGTTCGCAACGGTGGATCCAAAACGCGATACGCCGGAAATCCTGCAAGCCTACGTGCCTTACTTTCATCCCGATTTCCTCGGTTTGCACGGCAGCCCCGAACAGGTTGCGCAGGCCGCGAACGAATTTAAAATTGTGTATCGCAAGCAGGTTGAAGCAGGCGCCAGCGATTACTTGATGGATCACTCTGCTGGTAGTTATGTGCTTGATCGTCAAAGTCGGTTGCGGCTGTATCTGCCGTTTGCAACATCGCCAGCCGATATTGCGAACGATCTGCAAGTGTTGTTGAAAATAGCGTGATGTGTCGCTCAATCTTGCGGGAGAGGGGTGCTGCGAACTATACTCCTGCGTCTTTTCGCCGGCTTTCCGGCACTGAATTTACCATCCGGAGAAATTCCGGAGCAGCGGCAACTTAGGAGGCTTTATGTCTGCAACCAGCATGGCTGCGGTCGAGCAATACGACTACGAGATCATCAAGAAATTCTCCATCATGGCCATTGTCTGGGGCGTGGTGGGAATGTCAGCCGGGGTGTTCATCGCCTCGCAACTGGCCTGGCCCTGGCTGAATTTCGATAGCCCGTACCTGTCGTTTGGTCGTTTTCGGCCGGTTCATACCGGCGCGGTGATTTTCGGCTTTGGCGGTTCGGCGTTGTTTGCAACTTCCTACTACGTGGTTCAGCGTACTTGCCAGACACGTCTATTTGCGCCGGGTTTGGCGACATTTACCTTCTGGGGTTGGCAGGCAGTCATCGTGCTGGCGGCGTTGTCCTATGTGACTGGCTTCAGCCAGGGGCGTGAGTATGCCGAGATGGAATGGCCGATCGACCTGTTGATCCTGTTCGTCTGGTTGGCGTATGGGGCTGTTTTCATTGGCACCTTGATGCAACGCAAGCAGCCGCACATCTATGTTGCGAACTGGTTCTACCTGTCGTTCATTCTGGTTACGGCGTTGCTTCACGTTTTCAATAACCTCGCGGTGCCGGTCGATTTGTTCAGCATGAAGTCCTACAGCCTGTTCTCGGGTGCGCAAGACGCCATGACGCAATGGTGGTACGGCCATAACGCGGTCGGTTTCTTCCTGACCTCCGCCTTCCTTGGCATGATGTATTACTTCGTGCCCAAGCATGCCGGGCGTCCGGTTTATTCCTATCGCTTGTCCATCGTCCACTTCTGGGCGCTGTCGTTCATGTATATGTGGGTCGGTACGCACCACCTGCACTGGACCGCTCTGCCGGATTGGGCTTCGACGCTGGGCGCCACCTTCTCCATCATGCTGCTGCTGCCGTCATGGGGCGGCATGATCAACGGCATCATGACCTTGTCTGGCGCCTGGGATAAGTTGCGCACCGATCCGATCATGCGTTTCATGATCGTCGCGCTTTCGTTCTACGGCATGTCCACCTTCGAGGGTCCGCTGATGTCGCTGAAAGACGTCAACGCGCTGTCGCATTACACCGACTGGACGGTCGGTCATGTGCACTCGGGTGCGCTCGGCTGGGTCGCGATGATTGCTTTCGGATCGCTGTATCACATGATTCCCAAGCTGTGGAATACGCAGATTTTCAGCGTCAAACTGATCAATGCCCACTTCTGGCTGGCGACCATTGGTACTCTGCTGTACATCACCGCGATGTGGATTTCGGGTATTTCCCAGGGCTTGATGTGGCGTGCTTTTGATGAATTCGGCAACCTGCAATATTCGTTTGTCGAATCCGTGGCCGCGATGCATCCGTTCTATGCCATGCGCGCGATCGGCGGCATGTTCTTCCTGACGGGCATGGTGCTGATGGCGATCAACATCTATATGACGGTTCGTCGAGGCATGCGCGACGCCGATTCAGCGCAGACGCGCGCAGCGGTTGCCGCGGTATAAGACGAAAAAGGTCTGGAACATGTTCAAAAATTTCAAGCACGAGAAAATTGAAACCAATGCCGGCCTGCTGCTGGTGCTGACCATGCTGGCGGTCAGTATTGGCGGACTGGTCGAAATTGCACCGCTGTTCTTTCTGAAGGACACCACGGAAAATGTCGATGGCGTGCGTCCCTATACGCCGCTCGAGTCGCGTGGTCGCGATATTTATATTCGTGAGGGTTGCTATACCTGCCACTCGCAGATGATTCGCCCGTTCCGTGATGAACAATTGCGTTACGGCCATTATTCCCTGGCCGCGGAGTCGAAATACGATCATCCGTTCCAGTGGGGTTCCAAGCGCACCGGACCTGATCTGGCGCGCGTGGGTGGAAAATATTCGAATGAATGGCATGTGCAGCATTTGATCAAGCCGAAATCGATGGTGCCTGAGTCGGTGATGCCGAATTATCTGTGGTTGCAAGAGAACAAGCTGGATGTTTCCGACATCGAAGGTCGCTTGCGGGCACTGCGCATGACCGGTGTGCCTTATTCGGCCAACGAGGAAGAGTATCAACGCAACGTCAAGCAGTTTGGCGAAGCCGTGGCGAAGACACTGCATATTCCGGATGCGCTGAAAAATCTGGTTGCGCAAGCGCAGTCGGGCAATTTTGATGGCGATCGTTCCAGTGTTTCCGAAATGGACGCGATGGTTGCCTACTTGCAGGTGTTGGGCACGATGGTCGACTTCAGCAAGATCAAGCCTGAAGATCTGGTGAAGTTCCGCTGATGGACTGGTTCGCTGACCCAGCCAATACCAAGCCGCTGGGCTTGCTGATTTTCTTTGTCACGTTTTGCGCGATCGTGCTCTGGGTGTACGGCAGCAAGAAACGCGGCAAAAAGTTGGAAGAGCACAAGAACATTCCGTTTCTAGACGATGAAGATGAAGTGAAGGACAAGTCCAATGGCTGACAATACTCCTGGCCAAGCGCAATCGAAGGGCGTGCAAACAACGGGTCACGTTTGGGATGGTGATCTGCAGGAATTGAACAATCCGCTCCCGGTCTGGTGGACGTATACGTTTTACGCAACCATGGTATTTGCCCTGGTTTACTGGATCGTTTATCCCTCCTGGCCGATTGGCAAGGGTTTCTTGCCTGGCATGAACACCATTACTTATGTCAATGCCGATGGCGTTGAAGAGTCCTGGCACTGGAATACGCGCGCCAAACTGTTGAAGGAAACCCAGGATGCAGTGATTGCGCAGAAACCTTATTACGACA
Source organism: Burkholderiales bacterium (assembly GCA_038215555.1). Classification (GTDB taxonomy): domain Bacteria; phylum Pseudomonadota; class Gammaproteobacteria; order Burkholderiales; family Thiobacillaceae; genus PFJX01. The sequence goes on from JBBQQT010000015.1 coordinate 11,564, forward strand.
AGGTGGCAAGCCTGCCCTACAACCAGATTGCCAAAGATCCGGAATTGAGCAGTTTTGTGGTTTCCGCTGGCAAGGCGGTTTTTTCCGACAATTGTGCTGCATGCCACCAAGCCGGCGGACAAGGCAAAGTCGGTTTCTTCCCAAATCTGACCGACGATGACTGGTTGCACGGTGGTAGCTACGAAAAGATCAATGAGACGCTGACCAAAGGACGCCGTGGCTACATGCCGCCGTTTGCCGAGGCGCTTGATCAGACCCAGATCGATGCATTGGCCAATTACGTCTATTCAATGTCTGGTGGCAAAGCCGATCAGGCGAAAGCGGCCAAGGGCAAAGATCTGTTCCATTCTGACACAGCTGCCTGCTTCTATTGCCATGGCGATGATGCCAAAGGCCGTCAGGATATTGGCTCTGCGAACCTGACTGACAAAGTCTGGCTCTGGGCTGATGTACCTGGTTTGGCGGATGACGTCGCGAAGATCAATTCAATCAAGACCGTGATTGCTGGTGGCTTGAACAAGGGCGTTATGCCAGCTTGGGAAGGCCGTCTGAATGCCGAACAGATCAAACTACTGACGGTTTACGTGCATGAACTGGGTGGCGGTAAATAATCTTCGCTGATTGCGGCGGCTCGCCTGAACTGCCGCCGCTCAGGCGAGTCCCATGACCTCCAACGTGGTTGGGGAAGACCCCGGCAAGCCGGGGTTTTTTGTTTTTAATAGCTGGCAAATCAATCCATGAGTGCCTTTGCCGGCGTGTTTTGCAGGTGATCAAGTGGACAATCAACAGGCTGGACATGAGCTTTATTTCAAACGCGCTCCGATTGTCCCGCGTTCGGTCAAAGGCTCATTCCGGCGCTTCAAAACAGCCGTGCTCTGGCTTGGTTTTGCCGTTTACTTCCTGCTTCCCTGGCTGCCGTGGGCGAGAAACGATGCGCCCTCGCAAGCGGTCTTGTTCGACATTCCGGGGCGGCGTTATTACCTGTTTGACCTGACTGTTTTTCCGCAAGATATTTTCTGGCTGGCCATTCTGCTGTTCATGGCTGCGGTATTGCTGTTTTTCGCTACCGCGTTGGTCGGTCGCGCGTTTTGCGGCTATTTCTGTTTTCAGACCTTGTGGACAGATGCTTTCATCTGGCTGGAACATCTGATCCAGGGCGAGCGGCCGGCCCGTTTGCGGTTGGCCCGGGAGCCATGGGACAGTAAAGAAAAAATGCTCAAAATGGGCGCTACCCGGCTGATCTGGGGCCTGGTTTCATTCTGGACAGCGCTGACCTTTGTTTTGTATTTTGCCTACGCCCCGGAAATGCTGCGTGCCTTCTTCAGTGGCGAAGCAGCGGCTGCCGCCTACATCACGACGCTGGCGCTATCGATTTCAACTTACCTCGCGGCTGGTGTGTTGCGTGAACATGTCTGCACTTTCATCTGCCCGTATGGCCGTTTCCAGAGCGTCATGTACGAACCGGAAACCCTCGCGGTGCACTATGACAAACGGCGTGGTGAAGGTGATGCAGGCCGCATTGCCGCACGCGCTGGGGCAAGGACGCAGCCGGAAAGACTGGCTCAGGGACATGGCGACTGCGTCGATTGCAAGCTGTGTGTCCAGGTCTGCCCGATTGGCATCGATATTCGTGATGGCCTGCAATACACCTGTATTTCATGTGGTCTATGTGTCGATGCTTGCAATACGATCATGGACAAGATGGGTTGGTCGCGCGGTCTGATTCGCTACGATTCCGAAATTAATTTGAGTCAAGCCAAACCAGGCCCAGTGAAACTTCACTGGAAAAGCCTGAAAGTGGTCGGCTACGGCCTGTCGCTGGTGTTGATGACCGCCTACCTGGCTTACGACATGACGCATCGCAATAGTTTCGAGCACAGCATTCAACAGATTCGCCAGCCGCTGTTTGTGACGCTGTCGGATGGGACAATCCGAAACCGCTACCAGATTCGTTTAACCAATATCTCGGGCAAGGATGAGCAGTTCAGCATTGAAGCGCGTGGATTGCCCCAAGACGCGCTGGATCTGGGAAATTTCAGGACTGTTGGTATCCGCAATGGCAAGAGTGTGATCATTCAGGCCAGTGTGATGCTGGATCCGGAGCAGGCAAAACAGTTGCACGATTTTGATTTCGTGATTCGTTCCGGGGCGGGGGAAACCGTGGTTGACCCGGCACATTTCTTCACTCGGCACTAACAGGAAGCACCATGAATTTGTTTGTTTCTATCTTTGGCGGCATCCTGCTTACCGCAATTCTGTTTGGTCTGGCGAGAAGCTTGAAACTATCGAATTTCTGGGCAGCGGTGCTTGCGGCAGCGTTGCCCAGTTTTGCCTATATGGCATATGCGGTGGCGAACTGGCCAGGGCTGGATGTGTTGACCATGCATGTCGTCACCTTTCCTACTGTCGCCTTGCTGTTATTTCAGATTGGCGGCAGCAAGGATGCGCCGTATCAGAAGCTCCACTGGGCGCCGAAACTGATGATTGGTTTTTTTGTGATCATCACCGTCATTCTGGGCGGATTCGTTTATATCGCCGGCCATGGCGTGCCGACTTCGGTGGCGCAATGGCTGCTGCCCAACATTGAGGGCAAGATAGTCCATACCGGCTTTGCCGGTGTCGTCGCGCATGGCGGCGAAGCCAGCAAAAGCATTGCGCACCATCGCAATATGGAAAGCAAATTAGCTCGCCTGGGCTGGAAAGTCGAAGTTGCTGGACTTGATGCCTTGCGCGAAGGCGTGCCGGCCGAGGTCAGTGTATTGCTGCGCGACAACTCGGGAAGTGGTGTGCAGAACGTTACCGTTAATCTGGGGCTTGGTCGTCCGGGGCAGCCGGCAAAAGACAACTTCAAGTTGACGCCTGCGGGCGATGGTGACTATCGCGGGCAGGTTGTTTTGCCCGCGGCCGGCGAGTGGCTTGCCCAGTTTGTGCTTGAACATGCCGATGAGCGCATCGTGTTTGAGCGGGGGGTCGGTGGAGAGTGAAGACAAATCGACGTGTTGCGACGGGTCGCGACGTATTGGTGAATAGCTGAAATGGGTTAAATACGTATATAATCAGCAAGTTTTCTATGGGCTTCGGCCCATTTTTTATTTCATATCATGGATTTGCAGACACTAATCGAACCAACCCTGGCAGGCATGGGCTATGAACTGGTTGCGCTGGAGCGTGCCGGTGCGGGCTTGTTGCGCCTGTATATCGATAAGCCGGAAGGCATTCTCGTGGAGGATTGTGTTCGGGTCAGCAATCAGTTGACTCGAATGTTTCTGGTTGAGAACGTCGATTACGAACGGCTTGAGGTTTCGTCGCCGGGAATGGATCGACCGTTGGTCAAGGCGGCGGATTTTGTCCGTTTTGCAGGTGAGCGGGCCAATGTGAAGCTGCATGCGCCACTTGAAGGTCGCAAACGGTTTACCGGCATTTTGCGCGGTGAGTTGGACGGTAATCTGCAACTGGAAGTGGACGGCAACGTGGTCTCGATTCCGCTGCCGGAAATCGATTCCGCAAAGCTGTCGCCGGACTTCGACAAGCCAACTAAAAAACCAGTGCGGGCAAAAAAATGACACCAAAAAAAACGGCCGCCCCAATTCGCCTCGCCTGCTGTTATCGGCAGTTCGAGAAAAATCAACCCTGGACATGACCCGGAGGAAGCAATGAGTCGGGAAATCTTGATGCTGGCGGATGCGTTGGCGCGTGAAAAGAATGTGGCGCCGGATGTGGTGTTCGGTGCGCTGGAGTCGGCGCTGGCCCATGCCACCAAGAAGCAGTTTACGGAAGACGCCGATGTGCGGGTCGAAATCGATCACAAGACTGGCGAATACCATGCTTTCCGGTGTTGGGAAGTGCTGCCCGATGAGGCTGGACTGGAAAATCCAGACCAGCAATATCTCTTGTTCGAGGCGCAGGAAATCGATCCGGACATCGAGGTCGGCCAGTTCATCGAAGAACCGATCGAGGCGGTGGACTTTGGCCGCATTGGCGCGCAGGCCGCCAAGCAAGTCATTCTGCAGAAGATTCGTGATGCCGAGCGTGAGCAGGTGCTGAATGATTTCCTGGCGCGTAACGATGCGCTGGTTTCCGGCACGATCAAGCGCATGGAGCGCGGCAGCGCGGTGATCGAATCGGGTCGCATCGAGGGGCGTCTGGAAAAAGACCAGATGATTCCAAAAGAAAACCTGCGCGTTGGTGATCGTGTTCGCGCTTATCTGATGCGCGTCGAGCGTGGCGGACGTGGCCCCCAGTTGATGCTGTCGCGCACCGCGCCACAGTTCATCATGGAGTTGTTCCGGCTCGAAGTTCCTGAAGTCGAGGAAGGCATTGTTGAAATCAAGGCTGCCGCTCGCGATCCGGGCATGCGCGCCAAAATCGCGGTCAAGTCGAACGATTCGCGCGTCGATCCGCAAGGCACCTGCATCGGCGTGCGCGGCACCCGGGTCACTGCGGTGACCAATGAGCTGAATGGCGAACGAGTCGATATCGTGCTGTGGTCGAGCGACCCAGCGCAATTCGTCATCAATGCCTTATCGCCGGCGGTGGTGTCGAGCATCGTGGTTGATGAAGACAAACATGCGATGGATGTGGTCGTCGAGCCGGATCAGGTCGAAGTTGCCATCGGTCGTTATGGTCAGAATGTGCGTCTGGCCTCCGAGTTGTGCGGTTGGACAATCAACATCCTGTCAGTCGAAGAAGCTGAACAGAAGCACGAACTGGAATCTTCCGGCCTGATCAAGATGTTCATGGTCAAGCTGGATGTGGATGAGGATGTGGCGCAGGTTCTGGTCGAGGAAGGCTTTACCAGTCTGGAGGAAGTGGCTTATGTGCCACTCGCCGAAATGCTGGAGATCGAGGCGTTTGGCGAAGAAACCGTCAACGAGCTGCGTTCGCGTGCGCGAGATGCGCTGCTGACCGCTGCCATCGTGAAGGAAGAAGCGGTGGAAAGTGCTTCTGTCGATCTGATGAGCGTGGCCGGCATGGATGAAGATACCGCCGCGCTTCTCTCCGCCAAAGGTATCAATAATGCCAATGACCTGGCCGATTTGGCCGTCGATGAGCTGGTTGAGCTGGTCGGCATGGACGATGAGCGGGCCAAGTCGCTCATCATGACCGCGCGTGCGCCAATTCTGGCAGGGGCCTGACGAGGAAATCATGAACGTCGAACAGTTCGCTACTGAACTCAAGGTTGATCCCGCGCTGCTGGTAAAGCAGTTGCAGGCAGCTGGAGTCACCGTTAAAGGCGTCACCGATGCGCTGAGTGATACGGATAAATCATTATTGCTGGATTACTTGCGTGGCAAACATGGCGCGCAAGAACCGAAAACCAAGATCACGCTGACTCGCAAGCAATCGAGCGAAATCAAGACTGCGGATAGCTCCGGTCGGACTCGAACCGTGCAGGTTGAGGTGCGTAAAAAACGCGTGCTGGTCAAGCGCGAGGGCGCTGGACATGACGTTGCGCCGCACGAGGTTGCAACACATGAGGTTGCGCAGCATGAGTCTGCCGTGCCGGAAACGGAGTTGCCATCCGCCGTGGCGCAGGCCGAAGTCAGCGCTACGCCGGTTCTCCCGGAAACGGTCGAGACGGTCGCCGAGGTCGCGGTTCAAGCCGCAACCGAGGCAGTGCCCGAGGTGATCGCTGAAGCGCCCGTTGTTGCGCCAATAGAAGAAATCGCGGCCGAGCCGGTTGCGGTGGTGGCAGGCGACGCCGAGTCCGTCGCAGCGGAACCTGAAAACATCGAACAGCCGACTACGGTCGAGCCGGAAAATGCAGCTCCGGTCGAGTCGGTTGTCGAGTCGGTTGTCGAGTCGGCAGCGCCTGCGACACCTTCCGTTCGGCCCTCGATTCTGAGCCTCGCTGAACGTCAGGCGCGTGAGCAGGAAGCCAAGCGGCACGCGGCTTTGCGCGCGATTCAGGAAGCCGAGCACAAAGCCAAGCAGGATCGTGAGGTGGCGCGTCGGCGGGCAGATGAAGCGGCCAAAGTGGCCAAGGATGCACCGCCGCCCGAAGTCAAGCCTGTCGAGGCCAAGCCGGCTGAAGTTCGCCCCAGCGTCAAGCCTTCGGTGAAGCCAAAACCCGAGAAAGCCGCGGCCAAGAAGGGCAAGGATGAGCCGGTCGCCGGCAAGCGTCCGGGCCTGAAGACCCGTGGTGGCAGCGATAGCGGCGATGGCTGGCGCAGCAAGAAGGGTGGACGGCATAAGTCTGACCATCACGAGAACCTGCAGCAGGCCCCGGTGGAAGCCGTGGTGCGTGAAGTGCTGGTACCGGAAACTATCAGCGTGGCCGATTTGGCGCACAAGATGTCGGTGAAGGCGGCAGAAGTGATCAAGGCGCTGATGAAGATGGGATCGATGGTTACCATCAACCAGGTGCTGGATCAGGACACCGCGATGATCCTGGTCGAGGAACTTGGCCATATCGCCAAGCCCGCGCCGATCGATACACCGGAATCCTATCTGGAAGAAAGTGGCGTCCAGGTCGAGCATGAACAAATGCCGCGTGCACCGGTGGTGACCGTGATGGGTCACGTTGACCACGGTAAAACCTCTTTGCTGGATGCGATTCGTCGCACCAAGGTGGCTGCCGGTGAGGCGGGCGGGATTACCCAGCACATTGGCGCCTACCATGTAGAAACCGACAAGGGCATGATCACCTTCCTCGATACCCCGGGCCACGAAGCCTTTACCGCGATGCGTGCGCGTGGCGCCAAGGCGACCGACCTGGTGGTGCTGGTGGTGGCCGCCGATGACGGCGTCATGCCGCAGACGCGGGAAGCCATCCACCATGCCAAGGCGGCCAAAGTGCCGATCGTGGTGGCGGTGAACAAGATCGACAAGCCGGAAGCCAATCCGGAAAAGATTCGCCAGGAAATATCCAACGAAGGCGTCGTGCCGGAAGACTGGGGCGGCGATGCGATGTTTGTCGACGTGTCGGCTAAAACCGGCAAGGGTCTGGATGCCCTGCTTGACGCCATTCTGCTGCAGGCCGAAGTGCTGGAACTGAAAGCGCCGGTCAATGCACCCGCCAAGGGTGTGGTGATTGAATCGCGTCTCGACAAGGGACGCGGTCCGGTGGCGACCATTCTGGTGCAGTCTGGCACTTTGAAGCGGGGTGATGTGGTACTGGCCGGTTCTGCTTTCGGCCGTGTGCGTGCGATGCTGGATGAAACCGGCAAACCGGTGGATGCCGCAGGGCCGGCGATCCCAGTTGAAATTCAGGGTCTTTCCGATGTGCCGGGTGCGGGTGAAGATGTTCTGGTGCTGCCGAACGAGCGCAAGGCGCGCGAAATCGCGTTGTTCCGCCAAGGCAAGTTCCGCGACGTCACGCTGGCCCGCAAGCAGGCGGCCAAACTGGAAAACATCTTCGAGAAAATGGGCGAGGGCGAAGAAGCCAAGTCGTTGCCGATCATTCTCAAGGCCGACATGCAGGGCTCCTACGAGGGGCTGGCGCATGCCTTGGCCAAGCTGTCGACCAACGAGGTGAAGGTCAACATCATCCATTCGGCGGTGGGCGCGATTTCCGAATCGGACATCAATCTGGCCATTGCCTCCGGCGCGGTGATCATCGGTTTCAACGTGCGTGCCGATGCCTTGGCGCGCAAGCTGGCCGAGTCGGCCGATGTCGATCTACGCTACTACAACATCATTTACGAAGCCGTGGATGACGTGAAGGCTGCGATGGGCGGCATGCTGTCGCCGGAGAAGAAGGAAGTGGCGTTGGGTCTGGCCGAGATTCGCCAGGTCTTCCGGATCACCAAGGTGGGCGCGGTTGCTGGTTGCTACGTGCTGGAAGGCACGCTTAAGCGCTCTGCCCGGGTGCGTGTGCTACGCGACAACGTGGTGGTGCACGATGGCGAACTGGATTCGCTGAAGCGATTCAAGGATGATGCGCGCGAAGTCAAGGCTGGCTTCGAGTGCGGTCTGAACCTGAAGAACTTCAATGAAATTCAGGAAGGCGACCAACTCGAATGCTACGAAGTGGTCGAAGTGGCGCGTACGCTTTAAGTCTGGCTCAGGTATCAAGAACGGCGGATGCCCAGGCATCCGCCGTTTTTTTCAACTGACCTGACACAGTCAATTCACGCTTTCTTTTTCTGGTTACCCGCATGTCCAACAATAATCCCCGTTCTCGCCGCGTTGCCGAACAGATCCGCCAGGAACTGGCTTCGATTCTGATGCGCGAAATGAAAGACCCCCGCTGCATTGGCGTCTCGTTCACCGCAGTCGATGTGACCTCCGACCTGGAGCACGCCAAAGTCTGGTTCACCACGTTCAATCCGGACCATCATGCGGCGCTGAAAGGTCTCGCCAGCGCAGCTGGTTTTCTGCGCACCGAGCTGGCCAAGCGGATGAGCATCCGCACCGTGCCCAAATTGAATTTTCACTATGACGAATCGGTCGAGCGGGGCGCGCACTTGTCGCATCTGATCGATCAGGCGGTGGCGGAAGACCGCTTGCGCCCGCAGGATGACGATGCAGATACCGGCAACCAGCGCTAAATCTACGCCTAAACCCATGTCTAACCCTGCGGCCAAACCCGTGAAGCGCAAGGTTGATGGTGTTCTGCTGCTGGACAAACCGGTTGGCCTCAGTTCCAACATTGCGCTGCAAAAAACCAAACGTCTGTTTCGTGCCGAGAAGGCGGGCCATACCGGCACGCTGGATCCGTTCGCGACGGGATTGCTGCCGTTGTGCCTGGGCGAGGCAACCAAGTTTTCGCAATTTCTGCTTGATGCGGATAAAGAATATCTGGCGCTGGTTCGGCTTGGTGTGCGCACCCGTAGCGGTGACCCGGAAGGTGATGTGATCTCCGAGCGGTCGGTCAATATCAATCAATCGGATCTGCGGCAGGCGTTGGCTGGCTTCATGGGAGAGATCGAACAAATGCCACCCATGCACTCGGCCCTGAAACATGGCGGACGCCCGTTATACGAATACGCACGCAAAGGGATCGAAATCGAGCGCAAGGCACGCCGTGTCGTGGTGCATGAACTGGAAATCAAATCGTTTGCCGATGAGTTGTGTGCCTTGCGTGTTCGCACCAGCAAGGGTTTTTATGTTCGTGCGCTCGCCGATGACCTGGGCGAAGTGCTTGGCTGCGGCGCGCATTTGCAAGGCCTGCGCCGGACCGGCGTTGGCCCGTTTCGGATCGAACAGGCGCAATCACTGGAAGAATTGTCGGAACTGGAAGAGTTGGAGCGGGACCGTCGATTGATGCCGGCCGACATCATGGTTGAAGCCTTGGCCGCCTTGCCGCTTGATCTTGAGGCAACCTGGCAGATTTGCCACGGTCAGCCAATCTGGTTGCCGCGCCTGATGGTGGGCCAGCAGTATCGTCTTTATGCCCCGGATGGCCGTTTTTTGGGGGTTGGCGAAGTCAACCAGGACGGCAAAGTTGCACCTAGACGATTGGTCGTTACCTGATTTACCCCCATGAATTGCTTGAGAAATTTCACCCCGCGCGAGTAGAATCCGCGTTTTTCGTTGGAGTATCCCCAAATGAGCGTTACCACCACCCAGAAGGCCCAGATTGTCCAGGATTACCAGCGCGCCGCCGCTGATACCGGCTCTCCGGAAGTTCAGGTCGCCTTGCTGACCGCCCGCATCAATGACTTGACCGGTCACTTCAAGACCCATGCCAAAGATCACCACTCACGTCGCGGCCTGCTGAAAATGGTCAGCCGTCGTCGTCGTCTGCTCGACTACCTCAAGGGCGAAAGCGCCGCCAGCTACACCCAATTGATCCAGCGTCTGGGTCTGCGCAAGTAATTCAGTCAATCCAGTATGCAAGCCCCGTGCGGGGTGGGCATTCGATTGGGCCATTCGATTGCGTCGACAGACGTCGCATCCAGCGTGGTATCCGTAAGCAGACAGATTAGGAAGAGAGCAGCGTGAATCCAGTCAAGAAGTCATTCCAGTATGGGCGTCATACCATCACCCTGGAAACGGGCGAAATCGCTCGCCAGGCAGACGGCGCCGTCGTCGTGAATATGGACGACACCGTGGTGCTGGTCACCGTGGTGGCAAAAACCGAAGTGAAGGACGGCCAGGATTTCTTTCCGCTGACTGTCGATTACCAGGAAAAGGCCTATGCCGCTGGCCGTATCCCGGGTGGTTTTCTGAAGCGCGAGTCGAATAATTCGACCAAGGAAACCCTCATCAGCCGCCTGATCGATCGTCCGATTCGCCCGCTGTTCCCGGATGGCTTCTTCAATGAAGTACAGGTCGTCGCCACGGTGATATCCGCCAATCCGGAAGTGGATTCCGATATCCCCGCGCTGATTGGCGCCTCCGCTGCCCTGGCGCTGTCCGGTTTGCCGTTCGACGGCCCGGTTGGTGCGGCGCGCGTGGGTTACCTCAACGGCGAGTACGTGCTGAATCCGACCACTACCGAATTCAAGTCGAGCAAGCTCGATCTGATCGTGGCGGGTACGGAAAGCGCTGTGCTGATGGTTGAGTCGGAAGCGGATCAGCTGCCCGAAGACGTGATGTTGGGCGCCGTGGTGTTCGGTCACGAACAGATGCAGGTGGTGATCGACGCCATCAATGAATTGGCCGATGAATGCGGCAAGGATGCCTGGGATTGGTCGGCGCCGGAAACCGATGCCGCACTGCTGGAAAAGATGAGCGGTCTTTGCGCCGATGCGCTTTCGGCAGCCTACTCGATCAAGCAGAAGCAAGCCCGCCAGACTGAAGTCGATGCCATCCGCAGTCGAGTGTTTGCAGAACTGATCACCTCGGACATGAATACCACCCAGGCCAACGTGGTAAAGGACATGTTCCATACCCTCGAAGCCAAGGTGGTGCGTAGTCGCATTCTGGCCGGCGAGCCGCGGATCGATGGTCGTGACACGCGTACCGTGCGCCCGATCACCATCCGCACCGGCGTGTTGCCGCGTGCTCACGGTTCCGCCCTGTTTACCCGCGGCGAGACGCAAGCTCTGGTTGTCGCAACCCTGGGCACCGGCCGCGACGAGCAGACGATTGAAGCCTTGACCGGCAATTACAGCGAGCATTTCCTGCTCAACTACAACATGCCTCCCTACGCGACCGGCGAAACGGGTCGCATGGGCGCGCCCAAGCGCCGCGAAGTGGGCCATGGCCGCCTGGCCAAACGCGCGCTGGCGGCTTGTCTGCCGACCAAGGAAGAATTCGGCTACACCATTCGTGTGGTATCGGAAATCACAGAATCGAACGGTTCCTCATCCATGGCTTCCGTCTGCGGCGGCAGTCTGGCAATGATGGATGCCGGCGTGCCGATGAAGGATCACGTCGCCGGTATTGCGATGGGTCTGATCAAGGACGGCAACCGTTTCGCGGTGCTGACCGACATCCTGGGTGACGAAGATCACCTTGGCGATATGGATTTCAAGGTCGCGGGTACCAAGAATGGTGTCAATGCACTGCAGATGGACATCAAGATCCAGGGCATCACCAAGGAAATCATGCAGGTTGCGCTGACTCAGGCGCGGGAAGCCCGCATGCATATTCTGGGCATCATGGATCAGGCCGAAGCTAGCCCGCACGAAATGAGCGCCTTCGCACCGCGTATCCTCGCCATGAAGATCAATCCGGAGAAAATTCGCGATGTGATCGGCAAGGGCGGCGCCACGATTCGTGCGTTGACCGAAGAAACCGGCACCCAGATCGATATCGATGAAAGCGGCAACATCAAGATCGCGTGCACCAGTACCGAAGCCGGTGAACTGGCCAGGAAGCGGATCGAAGACATTACCGCTGAAGTTGAAGTTGGCCGGACCTATGCCGGTACCGTGCTGAAGATTCTCGATTTTGGCGCCATCGTCAACGTGCTGCCGGGCAAGGATGGTCTGCTGCATATCTCCCAGATCGCTCATCAGCGCGTCAATGCGGTTTCCGACCACCTGAAGGAAGGTCAGGCTGTACAAGTGAAAGTGCTGGAAACCGACGAAAAAGGCCGTATGCGGTTGTCGATGAAAGCCTTGATCGAAGTGCCGGTTGCTGCGGCAATTGAAACGCCGGTCGACGCTGCTTAAGCACAGCAAGCATCCCAAGAAAAAAGCGACCTTCAGGTCGCTTTTTTATTTTTAACTGCCCGGATTCCATGTTGACTGACTTATTCCATTCAATCCGCGCCAATCAAATTCAGGAAGCCTTGCCACCAGCGTTTGCGGTTTTGCGGCACCGAGTGCGTCGGCGCCAGGTCACTTGGCGGCGTCAGCGACATCACCCATCCTGGAAGAATCCGGTTCTTGCTTGACCCGCAAGACGTGCCGAGATGGTTGGGGTCATAGATTTTGATCAGGCTGGGTTTGTCGAGATGGTCGGCGTACACAATGCCGCAATAGTCTTCATGGTGTTCTTTGTGCAGCAGCGCATCGATTTCGCGGATAAAAGCCGTGACATGCTCTGCGTCGGCAGACGAAAGTGGCCGTTCTTCGCCGATCGCGTAAAGATACCAGCCCGCCTCCGGGTCAACCTTCGCCCAGAATGCACTGAGTTGTTTCCAGGACAACAAGCTGTAAAGCGTGCCATTGAAGATGGCGTCAAACTCATTGATTTCTTCAGCGGCTGCATTCATAAGAGATTCTGCATACAGGTAAAATACACATTCTACCTGCCGCTAAACAATTGAATAAACGCTTCTTTCAAGGAATCTCATGCTCAAAGCACTGCTCTTCGACGTAGATGGAACTCTGGCCGATACCGAACGCGACGGACATCGTCCGGCGTTCAATCTGGCTTTCAAGGAATTTGGTCTCGACTGGGACTGGGATGTGGCCCTCTACGGCCAACTCCTGGCGGTTACCGGCGGTAAGGAGCGGATGAAGTATTACGTCGAAAACTTTCGTCCCGATTACGTTAAACCGGCTGATTTCGACGCCATGGTAGCGGCCTTGCACAAGGCAAAAACCGCGCATTACACCCGCATGCTAGGGCAGGGCGGCATTCCGCTCCGGCCCGGCGTCAAACGGTTGTTGATGGAAGCGCGCGAGCAAGGACTGATCTTGGGGGTGGCGACAACCACCACGCCGGAAAATGTAATCGAGTTGCTGCGCCACAGTCTGGCACCGGATGGTCCGGAATGGTTCCAGGTCATTGCCGCGGGCGACATCGTGCCGGCGAAGAAGCCGGCACCGGATATTTACGTCTGGGCCATGCAGCAACTTGGTCTGGCGCCGGATGAGTGCCTGGCATTCGAAGATTCCGAGAATGGCATTCGGTCATCTCTGGGTGCGAAACTGCGCACCGTGGTCACTATCAATGATTACACGCGGGAGCATGATTTCAGCGGCGCCCTCGCCGTACTGACTGACCTGGGTGAGCCCGAGCAACCCTATCAACGCCTGGATGCCTCCGGCAAAGGCGAACGCGGCGTGGTTGATATGGCGCGGGTGCAAGCCTGGTTGGCCTGAGGCAGGTACTGAGGCAGGCACTGAGGCAGGCGCGATCAGTACGCTCCAGGCCGCGCTGATCCGCTGCGGTCAGTGCTTAAGGAATGTCAGTGCTTTAAAGCCGCTTCCAGCGTGTTCTGCAGCAAGGTCGCGACGGTCATCGGTCCGACGCCGCCGGGCACTGGCGTAATCCAGCCGGCTGTGTCGAGTGCGGTCTTGAACTCGACATCGCCCGCCAGGCGGCCGTCATCCAGACGATTGATGCCGATATCGATCACGATCGCGCCTGGCTTGATCCAGGCACCCTGAATCATCTCCGGACGTCCCACCGCAGCCACCACGATATCTCCTTGGGCAACATGGCCAGGCAGGTCAACGGTGGCAGAGTGGCAGATGGTGACCGTGCAACCGGCGAGCAGCAGTTCCAGCGCCATTGGACGTCCAACATGGTTGGATGCACCCACGACCACCGCGTGTTTGCCGCGCAATGTCTCGCCGGTGCTTGCCAGCAAACGCATCACGCCATACGGCGTACACGATCGCAGTAGTGGGTTGCGCACGGCCAGTCGGCCGACGTTGTAGGGGTGAAATCCATCAACATCCTTGCCGGGCAGAATGCGCTCCACCACGGTTTCGGCATCGATGTGAGCCGGTAACGGTGCCTGCACCAGAATGCCATCCACGCTCGGATCCAGGTTCAATGTTTCGATCAGCGCCAGCAGATCGGCTTGCGAGGTGGATGCCGGCAAGTCGTGCGAGATGGAAATGACGCCGGATTTTTCGCATGCCAGGCGCTTGTTGCGGACATAAATGCTGGAAGCGGGATCTTCACCAAGCAGGATGACGGCAAGTCCGGGTGCACGCATGCCGGCTGCCAAACGGGTGTCGACCTGATTCTTGATGTCTTTGATCAGGCTGTCGGCAAGTGATTTGCCATCAATTAAGCGGGCGGTCATGGTGAAATGGCGCGAGAAAAATGTGCGCAAGAAATAAAACGTTGAATTCTAGCGAATGGCGACCATGCGTCGTTGCTTTTTCCCCTTTGCACGGTTATATTTCTGCGCCTTCGGGGTGTAGCGCAGCCCGGTAGCGCGCTTGCTTTGGGAGCAAGATGTCGGAGGTTCGAATCCTCTCACCCCGACCAAATAGTTCCCGGCTATAAAATTCCGAATGCCCGCGGGAATATCTGCCCGTAGCTCAATTGGATAGAGCACCAGCCTTCTAAGCTGGGGGTTACAGGTTCGATCCCTGTCGGGCAGGCCAAATTTGGTGTTGGTAGATCAAATGGCGGTGGTAGCTCAGTTGGTAGAGCACCGGATTGTGATTCCGGTGGTCGTGGGTTCGAAACCCATCCATCGCCCCAACTATCTTTTCAGTTTTGCCTTTTTTCCTGCTTATGCCTGACTTTATGTCAGACTTGTGGCATGGGTACGCCGGTTTGAGCGTACTTTTTCCTGTTGTTCGTTCGTGAGTGATTTGAGTGATGAAGATGACTCCTCAACTGTTGGCTCAGGAAGTCGAGACGCTGTTCAGTTTGCCTGATATTGCAATCCGGCTGAATGAATTGATCGATCTACCGAATACTTCCACCCAGGATCTGGTCGAGGTGGTGCAACTTGATGCCGGTATTGCAGCTACGGTGTTGCGGTTGGCCAACAGCGCCTGGTATGGCTTGCCTGCCAAGGTCGATACCATCTCGCGCGCTATCACGTTGATCGGGCAGCGAGCGCTTCGTGATCTGGTGTTGTCGACTTCAGTGATCAGGACTTTCAAGGGGATTTCCTCCGAGTTCGTCGATATGCGCGATTTCTGGGACAACAGTGTGACGTGTGGCGTGGTGACCCGGAATCTGGCGCAAAAAGTCGGTATGCGGGAAACGGAACGCATGTTTCTCGCCGGTTTGCTGCACAAGGTCGGGCGCTTGGTGTTTTATGCCAGCCGGCCTGTCCAATATCGTCAGGTTCTGCAAGATCGCCAGAATGGTGAGGCCGCGATCATTGAGGCGGAAAGGGCGGTTTTTGGATTTGACTATGCGCAACTGGGCGCGGCATTGCTGCGTTCCTGGCGGGTGCCTGCGGCGCTGGATGAAGTGATCGAATATCAACTGACTCCGCTGGATGCGCCAAATCAAGCTAAAGAGGCGGCCATCTTGCATATGGCGGCCGACATCGCTTTTCACATGGCGCCGGATATCAAGGCGCGTTTTCAGTTGGGTGAATACAACCTGACATTTCTCGAAAGCGCGTGGGATACGCTCAATTTGGAGCGGAATGTGTTGGCCGAAATCATGCAAACTTCGCTGATTCAGTCATTCGAGTTGCTGGAAATCATCAATCCGCCCGCTGCCGGCAGAGGTTGATCTGGCTGCTTCAGGTTTCGGTAGCGTCAGATTTGCCAGAATAGGCGTTGGCCATGATTTCAACGAAGCGCCGCGCCTGCGGTGACATGAAGCGGCCGCGCCGTAGTACCAAACCATAACTTCGTTGTGGAAAGTATTTGGTCAGGGGAATGCTGACCAGCTTTTCGTTGCCGGTCATGCAGATGTCGGTGACGATCGAAATTCCCATGCCGAGTTCGACATATTTCTTGATCACTTCCCAGCCGCCGGCTTCCAGCGTGACGGTGAAGGTCAGGTTGTTTTGCTGAAAAACGTATTTGACGATACGCCAGGTCGACAGATGCGACGGCGGCAGAATCAGGCCGTATTGGCTGACGTCAGCCAGCGTGACTTCCTTGCCTGATGCGACTTTCTCGGCCAGCGGGTGGCCCAACGGGGTGATCAGCATCGGGTCGTAGTTCACCACGGGCTTGTATTCGATGTCCTCTGGCACTTCCAGCATTGAGCCGATCGCGAAGTCGATCTCGTCCGAACGCAACATTTTCAATCCGTCGCGGCCGGTGACATTGAGTATCTTGAGTTGCACTTTGGGGTACATGGCAACGAATTGACGTACCGGTTCCGGCATGATGTAGAGGATGGTTGATTCGCCGGCACCGATTTTGAGTTCACCGGATTCCATCTTGCCGAAATGGGCGGAAAAGTTTTCCTGCAATTTGTCGATACCATCGACCAGCGGTTCGGCGAGCTGAAACAGGACTTCACCTTCCGGCGTCAGTTTCAAGTGGGGGCCGCGTCGTTCGAACAGGACCACTTCCATTTCGCGTTCCAGGGCCTGGATTTGCAGCGAAACGGAAGGTTGGGACAGGAACAGTTTTTCCGCTGCCTTTGATATGCTGCCGCAGCGGATGACCTGATAGAACGCGCGCAATTGCTTGAGCCGGTTGTTCTTGTAGTAGAGCTGCGAATCTGATGGCATAAGGAAGATTCCTGAGCAGGATTGATGCATTGCATCATTAATATGCTCAATGTTCAAGATTGAGATTATTGGTTGTTCGCAAGGCTGTCATTTTCAGCGGCTGCATTAAACTGTGCACTGCAGCAATTTCGGATTTAATGGCCTTTGGAATCTCCTATAGAATTGACTGATCAAGGAGAACGTATGGAAATGCTTTCAGGCGTGGCGATGGCGGGGATCTTTATGGCGATCCTGGGTAGCGCATTGGCCTGGATGTTGGCCCTGGCGAACAAGCGGCTTTATGTCTACGAAGACCCGCGTATCGGCGAGGTTGAGGAGATGTTGCCGAAGTCCAATTGTGGCGCTTGCGGCACTGCGGGCTGTCGCAACTTTGCCGAAAAGGTGGTTGCCGGGGAGATCATCCCGGCCAAATGCAGCGTCAATCCGCCCGAGATGAATGCCCAAATCGCCAACTTTCTCGGCGTCGCGATGGGCGAGGTCGAAAAGCAGGTGGCGCGTCTGGCTTGCGCCGGTGGCAGCCATGTCGCCTGGCAACGCGCTGAATATCAGGGTCTGGGCACCTGTCGCGCGGCCGCGACGGTGTCGGGTGGCGGCAAGGCTTGCGCCTGGGGTTGTCTGGGCCTGGGGGATTGCGAAGTGGAGTGCGAATTCGACGCCATCAGCATGAGCCAACATGGTTTGCCGGTGGTTGATGCCGATTTGTGCACGGCCTGCGGCGATTGCGTCGATGTCTGTCCCAAGGACTTGTTCTCTCTGCATCCGGTTAGCCACAAGCTCTGGGTCGCGTGCAAAAGCCAAGCTGAAGGCGATGTCGCCGAGGCGCAGTGCCAAGTGGCCTGCACCGCCTGCGGCAAGTGCGTGATGGATGCTGCGCCCGGTTTGATCCGCCTCGACAATAACCTGGCGACCATCGACTACAGCCGAAACGCGCAAGCGTCCATGGATGCGATTCAACGTTGTCCCACCGGGGCGATCGTCTGGCTGAATGATGGCCAGGGCATCAAAGGCCGCGAAGCCAAAAAGATTTTCCGCATCGAGGCGCTGCCGGTCAGCGCCAATGTTGTTTAAAAAGGTAATTTCGACATGATCAAAAACCCCCTTTCCAAGTTGCTTGGCAGCATGCATTTAATCGAGCCCGCCACTGCGGGCAAATCGGCTTCCGAGGCCAAAGCAGTCAAATATCCCGGCGTGCGCGATGCCATCGACGGCAACACGGCGGTGATCCTGGTCGAGCGCGAGGCCTCCGATGCCGCCGGCGCCTACCCAATCACGCCGTCCACCCAGATGGGCGAATACTGGGCCGAGGCTACCGCCGCGGGTCATGTCAATATTTCTGGTCGGCCGTTGATCTTTATCGAGCCGGAATCCGAACACGCTGCCGCCGGCGTTACCGCCGGCATGTCGATGTCCGGCCTGCGTGCGGTCAATTTCTCTTCCTCGCAAGGTGTCGCGTTCATGCACGAATCGCTCTACGGCGCGGTCGGCAAGCGTTTACCCTATGTGCTGAACATGGGCTGCCGGGCGATCACCAAGGCGACTTTGAACGTCCATGCCGGGCATGACGATTACCACTGCGTCGACGACACCGGTTTCATCCAGGTGATGGCCAAGAGTGCGCAAGAAGCCGCCGACCTCAACCTGATTGCGCGCAAGACCGCGGAACTGTCGCTGACGCCAGCCATCGTGGGCATGGATGGTTTCCTCACCACCCACCTGATCGAGCCGGTTCTGGTGCCGGAAAGAGGGTTGGTGGAGGAGTTTCTCGGTCATCCGGATGACCTGATCGATACCCCGACGCCGGCGCAAACCCTCATCTACGGGCCCAAGCGCCAGCGCATTCCAGCGTTATGGGATGTCGATTCGCCGATGGTCTCGGGCGCGGTCGCCAATCAGGACGCGCACATGCAGGCGACGGCGGCGCAGCGCCCGTATTTCTTCGACCACATCCCGGCGCTGATGGATCAGTGCATGGCCGAATACGCCGAACTCACCGGACGCAAATACAGCCGGGTCGATTCTTATCGCTGCGAAGATGCCGATTACCTGATTCTCGGCATGGGCTCGATGACGGTCCAGGCCGAAGCCGTCGCCGACTGGCTGCGCAATGAGCGCAAGCTGAAGGTCGGCGTGGT
The DNA here is from genome assembly GCA_038215555.1 of Burkholderiales bacterium. Taxonomy (GTDB): domain Bacteria; phylum Pseudomonadota; class Gammaproteobacteria; order Burkholderiales; family Thiobacillaceae; genus PFJX01. The sequence goes on from JBBQQT010000015.1 coordinate 30,380, forward strand.
CAATCTGACCAGCTTCCGTCCTTTCCCGGGCGAATTGCTCGGCCATATTCTGAAAGGCAAGAAGGGGGTTGCCGTGCTCGAGCGCACCGACCAGCCGATGTCGGAAGACCTGCCGTTGATGCGCGAAGTGCGCGCCACGGTGAGCAAGTGTCTGGAAAACGGCAGCGCGGCCGGCGCCTATCCGGCCTATGCCGCCTACAGCCAACTCAGCGATATGCCGCGCATGTACTCCGGTTGTTACGGCTTGGGTTCGCGCGACTTGCAACCGGAGGGCTTGATCGCCGCAGTCGAGAACATGATCGAGAAGGGCGCGCATAAGAAGTTTTTCTATCTGTCGATCGACTTCGTTCGCGACCAGGCGGCTAACCCGAAGCAGGAAATCCATCAGCAGGCCATCCTTGCAGCCTACCCGCAGGTCAAGCAACTCGCGCTCAAAGGCTCGGAAAATCCCAACCTGATGCCGAAGGGCGGCATTGCCGTGCGGATGCACTCGGTTGGCGGTTGGGGCGCGGTCACCACCGGCAAGAACCTGGCGATGACACTGTTCGAGTTGCTCGGCTGGGACATCAAGGCGAATCCGAAATACGGCTCCGAGAAGAAGGGGCAGCCGACGACGTATTACCTCTCCGCTGCGCCGGACCCGATTCGGGTCAATTGCGAGTATTCCCAGGTCGATGTCGTGCTGTCACCCGACCCGCAAGTGTTCCTGCACACCAACGCGGTGGCGGGCCTGACCAAGGGCGGCGTGTTCATCATCCAGAGCAACCTGCCGGATGCAGGCGAGCTATGGGCGACCTTCCCGCTGCATATCCAGAAGTATCTGGTCGACAATGAAATCAAGGTGTTCTATCTCGACGCTTTCAGCATCGCGCGGGAAGAATCCTCCAATCCGGAATTGCAATTGCGCATGCAGGGCAATGCCTTCCAGGGCGCGTTCTTCCATGGTTCGGACATCCAACAGCGCGCTGGTCTGACCGAAGAGCATCTGTTCAAGGCGATCGAAAACCAGCTCAACGACAAGTTTGGAAAAAAGGGCAAGCGCGTGGTTGACGACAACCTGCGCGTGGTCAAGCGCGGTTACACCGAAATCCATGAAATTCCGGCTTCGGTCAAACAGGTCGGCACACGTCAGTCCGCCGCCTTCAGCCTGACGCCGTCGCTGCCTATCATGCTCAAACGCATCCCGGAGAACCAGGGCAAGTTGACCAAGGCGGCCGATCCGCACCGATTCTGGGAACAGACCGGCAATTTTTATGTTTCCGGCAAGGGTTCCGACAACCTCGCCGATCCTTTCATGGGCATGGCGGTGTTCCCGGCAGTCACCGGGATCTATCGTGATATGACCCAGATTCGCTTCGAGCATCCGGTGTGGCTGGCGGAAAACTGCACCGCCTGCGGCAATTGCTACACGCATTGCCCGGATTCCGCGATTCCTGGCCTGGTCTCCACCGTCGGCGATATGCTCAACGCGGCGATCACCAATATCGAGATGAGCGGCCGCGTCACCCGTTTCCTGCGCAAGGGTTCGCGCAGTATCGAGAAGAAGTTGCGCGGCGTGCTGGACAAGGATGGACTCGACGTGCGCGCGCTGTTGCGGCAGGCGATCGAAGAAGCCATGCACGAAGACCCGAATCAGGGCAATGCGGCGATGGAAGAGGAATTCCATTTGCTGGAAAAGGAGATTGGCGAGTTCCAGTTCGCCACCACCAAACCCTACTGGACCAACAAGGAGAAGAAGAACAAGGGCAGTGGCGGTCTCTTCTCGATTACCGTCAACCCCTACGCCTGCAAGGGCTGCGCGCTGTGCGTCGAAGTTTGCGAGGATGACGCCCTGAAGATGGTCACCCAGACCGCCGACAGCGTCACCCAGCTCAGGAAGGACTGGAGCTTCTGGCTCGATCTGCCTTCAACGCCGAAGGAATACAGCCGGATCGACAATCTGGATGAAAAAATCGGCGCCCTGGAAACCCTGCTGCTCGACAAGCTGAACTACAGCTCGATGGCTTGCGGCGATGGTGCCTGTCTCGGTTGCGGCGAGAAAACCATCCTCCATCTGTTTACCTCTACCGTTACCGCACTGATGCAGCCGCGCGTCGCGGCATTCGTTGAGAAACTGGATGGCTTGATCGTCGGTTTGGAACGGCATTTGCGCATGAAGCTGACCGAGACCGTGGATCTCTCCGATACCAGTGCGGTGCTGGCGGCGGTGGAATCGCATCGGGGCGAGGATCTGACCCTGGCCAATTTGTCGGAAAGCCTGAAGCAGGAAAACCATCTCCAGCCGATCGACCCGCAATGGCTGAAGTGGATAACCCAATTACTGGCCCGCCTGAAAGACCTCAGGTGGCGTTATGTCGAAGGCCCGACCCAGCGTGGTCGCGCCGCCATGGGTATTGTCAACTCGACTGGTTGCACCTCGGTCTGGGGCTCGACTTATCCGTACAACCCGTATCCCTTCCCGTGGACATCGCATCTGTTCCAGGATTCGACATCGGTCGCGCTGGGCTTGTTCGAAGGCCACATGGCGAAGATGGCGGATGGCTTCAAGGCGGTGCGCATGGCTGAAATCGAGCTTACCGGTGGCTACAACCCGGCGATTCACCAAGCTGAATTCACCTATTACAACTGGGAAAAATTCAGCGAGGAAGAATGGCATCTGTGTCCGCCGGTGGTCGCCATTGGCGGTGACGGCGCGATGTACGACATCGGTTTCCAGAACCTGTCGCGCGCCTTGATGTCCGGCATGCCGGTGAAGGTTCTGGTGGTCGATACCCAGGTCTATTCCAACACTGGAGGTCAAGCCTGTACTTCCGGCTTCATCGGCCAGGTGGCGGATATGTCGCCGTATGGCAAGAAAGACCACGGCAAGAAAGAAATCCGCAAGGAAATCAGCCTGATCGGCATGGCGCATCGTTCCGCTTTCGTCGCGCAGAGTGCCATTTCGCATCCCACCCACATGATTGAAAGCTTTATCGACGGCCTCAATTCGCGGCGTCCGGCGCTGTTCAACATGTACGCGGTGTGCCCGCCGGAGCATGGCGTTGGCGACGATACCTCGGTGCTGCGTTCGAAGGTGGCGGTGGAATCAAGGGCTTACCCGTTGTTCCGTTACAACCCCGATCTGGGGGTTGAGTTCAGCGCCAGCGTGAGTCTGGAAGGCAACCCGGATATCGACGCCGAGTGGCCGTCCTACAGCTTGTCCTACCTCAATGAGGATGGCGTCGAGGCCAAGCTGGAGATGCCGATGACCTTCGCCGACTTTGCCCTGGGTGAAGGCCGCTTTGCCAAGCAGTTCCGCAAAGCGCCGAGCGAAACCTGGAACGACGACATGGTGTTGCTGGCCGATTTCCTGAAGCTCGGCGCCGACGATCGGGACGGCAAATTCCCCTTCATCTGGGCGGTGGACAAGAAGCAGGCGCTGATGCGCGTGCTGGTGTCGGCGGAACTGGTGAACTCCTGCGAGGAGCGGCAGAATTTCTGGCAGCAGTTGAAGGATGTCGCCGGCCTCAACCAGGCGCCAGTGGATGAAGCCGCGATCGCCGAACGGGCGCGTGCCGAGTTGCTCGGCCAGATCAGCGCCAGCCTGGCCAATTTCGGAACCGCCATGCCGGTGTCGGGCGCGGCCAATCTATCTGCGGCAAGGGTTTCCGGCGCGCCCGCCAGAGGTGCCGACGGTTACGAGCCGGTCTGGATCGATACGCCGGAATGTACTGCCTGCGACGAATGCACCAAGCTGGCGCCGAAAGCCTTTGCCTACAACGCAGACAAGAAGGCCGTCATCATTGATCCCAAGGGCACCTCCTTCGCCAACCTGGTCAAGGCGGCGGAGAAGTGCACCGCCGGCGTGATTCACCCGGGCACGCCATGGAACCCGAACGAGCCAGGTCTCGACAAGTTGGTCGCGCGGTCGGCGAAGTACAACTGATGGGTGTGTGAGAAGTGAAACGTGAACAGTGACCGCGTGAACCGATTCCGTAGGGTGCGCCGTGCGCACCCTTGGACGTGAGTCGGTACGCGCGGCGCAACCCTACCAGCCAACTTCAATGAGCTTCTTCCCTTTCTTCCAACGCCACACATTCGCGCGCGGCATTCACCCCGACGCGCACAAGAGCACTGCTGGTAGCCCGATTCGTCGGTTGCCGTTTGCGCCGCGAATGATCCTCCCCCTCGCGCAGCACATCGGTAAGCCGGCGTTGCCCACCGTCGTGGTCGGCCAGGAGGTTGTCCGGGGCGAACCGATCGCCAAACCGGATGGATTTGTTTCATTGCCGCTGCATGCGCCAGCCGATGGCGTGATCGAAGCCATCGACCTGCGCCCCAGCGTGCGCGGTCCCTGGGTGCCGGCGATTACCTTGCGCGCGTATGAGGCGTCGACGCAGGAAGTGCGCTGGGGTCAGCCACGCGACATCGACGCGATGACACCACAGCAGATTCTCGCCGCGATTCAGGATGCCGGCATCGCCGGCATGGGCGGTGCGGCGTTTCCGGCCCACGCCAAGCTGATTCCGCCGAAAGGCGCGATGATCGAGACGCTGATCGTCAACGGCGCCGAGTGCGAGCCGTATCTCACCTGCGATCATCGGGTGATGCTGGAATACACCCAGGACGTCATGCTCGGAATTCGCCTGGCGATGCGTGCCTGCGGCGCCAAGCGCGCCATCATCGGTGTCGAGGACAACAAGCCGGACGCCATCGCCATGCTGCGTGCGGGGCTGCCGGCGGATGGCGCGATCAGCGTCGAAGCGGTGGTGACCAAGTATCCGCAGGGTGCCGCCGATACTCTGATTTATGCCTTGACCGGGCGGGAAGTGCCGATCGGCGAGCGCACTTCGTCAATCGGCGTGCTGCTCAGCAATGTCATGACCATGGCCTACATCGGCCGCTTGGTGCCGGCCGGCCAGGGCGTCATCGAACGTGTGGTCACCGTGACCGGCCTGGGTGTCGCGCGGCCAGGCAATTATCTGGTGCCGCTGGGTACGCCGCTGCGTTATCTGCTCGACTTCGCCGGCGCTGTCGCTACCGATCGGCAGATCATTCTGGGCGGTCCGATGATGGGCGAATCGGCGGCTTCGCTTGATGTTTCCACCATCAAGGGCACCTCCGGCGTGCTGGTGATTCCCCAGCCACCGCCCGCGCAAGGCCGGATTTATCCGTGCATCAAGTGCGGCGAATGCGTCAACGTCTGCCCCAAGGGCTTGAATCCTTCGATGCTCGGCATGCTTGCCGCGCGCGGGGAATACGAGTCGATGGCCGAATATCACATCAGCGAATGTTTTGAATGCGGCAGTTGTTCCTACGTCTGCCCCTCCCATATTCCTCTGGTACAGCAGTTCCGCGTGGCCAAGGGCATGCTCAGAAAAAAATGAAATCTTCCATGACCCCGGGCATTGAATTACGCACCTCGCCGCATGTGGTGAAGGGCAACAGCGTTGAAAAAATCATGTTCCACGTGGTGTTGGCGTTGTTGCCCATCGTCGTGTTTTCGGTCTGGCAATACGGCGTTTCTGCGCTCGCCTCGCTGGTCACCATCAGCTTGGTCTGTATCGGCAGCGAACGCCTGTTCAACCGCCTTTCCGACCAGACCAGCACCTTGTCCGATTGGTCGGCGACGATCACCGGCCTGCTGTTGGCGTTGAGTCTGCCGCCGGCGTTTCCGCTCTGGATGGGTGCGGTCGCTGGTTTTGTTGCCATCGCGCTGGGCAAGGCGTTGTTCGGCGGCATCGGCTACAACGTGATGAACCCGGCGCTGGTCGGTCGTGCGTTCGTGCAGGCTGCGTTCCCGGTCGCCATTACTACCTGGATACCGGCCTTCGCACCGAATCGTTTCAACGAATTCGCACCGACCACCTTCACCATGCCGCTGATGATGCCGCCGGATATTTCCGTTTGGGCGAAGCAGGCGCTGGATGGCTTCACCGGCGCCACGCCGCTGGCGATCTGGAAGTTTGACAATGTGCTGGCGACGCCGGCGGACTTTCTCAGCGGCAGCGTCACCGCCTCGACCGGCGAGACCTCGGCGATTCTGATTCTGCTGTGCGGCATTTATCTGGCGGCGCGCAAGTTTCTTGACTGGCGGATTCCAGTCGCGGTACTCGGCAGCGCGGCATTGACCGCGCTGGCGTTCCAGATCATCGACCCCAACCGCTATCCTGACCCGCTGTTTGTGCTGCTCTCCGGCGGTTTGATGCTGGGCGCGGTATTCATGGCCACCGACATGTCGACTTCCCCAGTGACGCCCAAAGGCGTCTGGATCTACGGTGCGTTGATTGGTGTGGTGACGGTGATGATTCGTTATTTCGGCGGCCTCACCGAAGGCGTCATGTATGCGATTTTGATCGCCAACGCGCTGGCGCCGTTGATCGACCAGGTGACGCAGCCCAGGGTGTTTGGTCAGATCAAGATCAAACAAGCCAAACCCGATCCGGCGCGAGGAGACAAGACATGAACGAAGCCTCCGCCATGCAACCCGCCACGCCGAGCGCGGCAATGATTCGCACCCTGGGCATTGTCGCCACGGTATGCGGCATTCTGATTGTCAGCGCTTACGAAGGCACACTGGATGCGGTCACCGCGAACAAGAAACTGGCGCTGGAGCGCGCGGTGTTCAAGGTCATTCCCGGCGCTGCCAGCGTCAAGGAGTTTGTCGCCGGCAGTGGCGGCATCACGCCGGCCGGCGCCAGTGTGCCGTCAGGATCGGTGAAGTTTTATGCCGCCTACGATCAAGCCGGCAGCCTCAAGGGGGTCGCTGCCGAAGGCGCTGCCAAAGGCTATGCCGACACGGTGCGCGTGATGTACGCCTACGATATGACGCGCCACGTGATCACTGGATTCGGTCTTGTTTCGATGCGGGAAACACCAGGCATCGGCGACAAGATCATCACCGACGCCGCTTTCCAGAAAAACTTCATCGCGTTGGATGCGACCCTTACCGCCGACATGAAATCGCTGGCGCATGCGATCAAGACGGTGAAGCACGGCAGCAAACAGAATGCCTGGGAAATCGACGCCATCGCCGGTGCCACGGTGACTTCCAAGGCGGTTGGCAAGGGCATCAACGACAGCGCGCAGAAACTGTTGCCGCTGCTGTTGCCGCACATGAATACGCTGCACGGAGGGAATTGAACATGGCCATGCCTGGAAAAACGCAACGCTCAAATTTGGAAGAACTGCTCGAAGGCATCTGGAAACAGAACCCGGTGTTCGTCATGGTGCTGGGAATGTGCCCGGTGCTGGCGGTATCGGTTTCAGCCGTCAACGCGCTCAGCATGGGCCTGGCGACGACCTTCGTGCTGCTCGGATCCACCTTGCTGGTGTCGCTGTTGCGTAATGTCATCCCGAAGGAAGTCCGCATTGCGACCTACATCCTGATCATCGCCACCTTCGTCACCGTGGTCGATTACCTGATCCAGGCGATCAGCTTGGCGGTGTATGACGCGCTGGGCGCATTCATCCAACTGATTGTGGTGAACTGCATCATTCTTGGCCGTGCCGAGGCGCATGCGTCGAAGAATCCGCCGCTGACCACGGTGCTGAATGCGCTCGGCATGGGCGCGGGCTTCACCATCGGCTTGCTTGCGCTCGGTTCGGTGCGCGAAATCCTCGGCGCCGGCAAGCTGTTCGGCAACGCGCTGTTCGGGCCGGAGTTCCAGCCCTGGGTGGTGATGGTGCTGCCACCGGGCGGTTTTTTCGTACTCGGTGCCTGGCTGTTGCTGTTCAACTGGCTGAACAGCCGCAAGACCAAGGCCACCACGTTGCCGCCCACCTCGCTGCCTTCTGCAGAGGGCCACGCCCATGTCTGAAACGCTGGGTCAAATCTTCATCAGCACCTTGCTGGCCAACAACCTGGTGTTGGCCATGTTCCTCGGCCTGTGCCCGTTCCTGGGCGTATCGGCGCGGTTGAATACCGCGTTGCCGATGGGCGCGGCGACCACTTTCGTGATGGTTGTCGCCAGCTTGTGCGCGTTTGCGCTGAACTGGCTGGTGACCGCTTTCAATCTGGAATTCCTGCGCCTGATCTCGTACATCGTGATCATTGCCTCGGCAGTGCAACTGGTGGAAATGGTGCTGAAAAAATACAGCCCGGTGCTGTTCCGCGCGCTGGGTATTTATTTGCCGTTGATCACCACCAACTGTGCCGTACTCGGCATCGCGCTGTTCCAGACCGCGCGCGAATACAGCTTCACCCAGTCGCTCACCTTTGCCGTTGCCGGTGGCGCCGGCTTCACGCTGGCCTTGCTGTTGATGGCTGGCCTGCGTGAGCGCTTGCGTCTCGCCATCGTGCCCAACGTGGTGCAAGGTACGGCGCTGTCATTGATGCTGGCTGGCCTGCTGTCGCTCGCCTTCATGGGCTTCGCCGGCCTGGGGTCGGGCGGATGACCTACCTGGTGACGATCGTTTTGATCATGGCGGTGGCGTTGTTCGGCATCACGGTCGATCGGCTCTATCGCTCGTTTTCCCGGCGCAACCCGCAACTCGGGCCGTTCCGTGATGTCGACAAAGGCTGCGGCAGTTGCTCGGGTAGCAGCGAGTGCAGCAGCGGGAGTTGTTCAAGCTACCCTGAATGAACCCATCGGGTGAGGTAGCAATGCTGTAGGAGCGTCCGCT
>JBBQQT010000016.1:0-38433 GCA_038215555.1 Burkholderiales bacterium
ACCCCGCTCGAATATTTCGTGCATGGCGCATTGTGCGTGGCATTTTCCGGCCAGTGCTATATTTCGCATGCGCATACCGGCCGCAGCGCCAATCGCGGCGATTGCAGCCAGGCCTGCCGCCTGCCGTATCAGGTGGCCGACACCAAGGGCCGCATCGTGGCGCACGACAAGCATGTACTTTCACTGAAGGACAACAACCAGAGCGACAACCTTTCCGCGCTGATCGACGCCGGCATCCGCAGCTTCAAGATCGAGGGGCGTTACAAGGACCTGGGCTACGTGAAGAACATCACCGCCCATTACCGCACGCTGCTGGATGACATCCTGGAACAACGTCCCGAGTTGGCAAGCGCTTCCAGCGGCGAATGTACTTTCACTTTCACGCCAGACCCGGACCTGAATTTCAATCGTGGTTCTACCGACTACTTCGTGCAGGGCCGCCAGCTCGACATTGGGGCCTTCGACAGCCCGAAGAACCCCGGACAGTTGATCGGCTTCGTGCTGAGCGTGGGGCCGGATTGGGTGGAGATCGAGACCGACGGGGCGGCCAACTTCTTGCTCCATAACGGTGATGGCCTGTGTTACTACGACCTGCAGAAAGAGCTGGTCGGAATGGCGATCAATACCGCCGTTGCGGTGGGCAAAATGAAGGGGGGCAAGCAGCGTTGGCGTGTGCATCCGAACGACCCCGTCGCCGAATTGAAAGATCTGCGCATCGGCGTCGAGATCAACCGCAATCGCGACATGAGCTGGCAGCGCACGCTGGACAAGAAATCGAGCGAGCGCCGCATCGGTATCTGGCTGAATCTGGACGAAACCGCGGACGGCCTGGCGCTGACACTGACCGATGCAGACGGTCACAGCGCCCGCGCCGAAACGGTGATCGCCAAGGCGCCGGCCAAGGATGCGGATCGCGCTGCAGCCGGCTTGCGTGAGAACCTGACCAAGCTGGGCGCGACGCTGTTTCAGCCGATCGACATCAATCTCAACCTGTCGCAAGCCTGGTTTGTGCCGGCCTCCGCGATCAATGCGCTCAGGCGCGAGGCGGTGGAAAAGCTGGAAGCCGCGCGCCGCAAGGCGTTTGAACGCCTGCCGCGTGCGACGCCGAAACCCGCCAACTACCCGGAAGACAGCCTCAGCTACCTGGGCAACGTGTTCAACAGCCGTGCGCGTGATTTCTACGCCCACCACGGCGTCAAACTGATCGCCGCCGCTTATGAAAGCCATGAGGAAGAGGGCGAGGTTTCGTTGATGATCACCAAGCATTGCGTGCGCTTTTCGCTCAGCTTGTGCCCGAAACAGACCATTGGCGTCACCGGCGTGCATGGCACGCTGCGCGCCGAGCCGCTCAGCCTGATCAATGGCAGCGAAAAACTGACCCTGCGCTTCGACTGCAAAGCCTGCGAAATGCATGTGGTAGGCAAGCTTAAACGCGGCGTCATCAATCAACGCGCGCAAGCGATCAAGACCACGCCGATTCAGTTCTTTCGTACGCGACAATGAGCCGAAGCTTTGCATGCCGAGTGTCGACTTCGGTTCACATTTCGACGTTCAGCGATTACGCTAGACCCCGTTTGACACAAAAATAACTGGATACTCACCATGAATCAGAAAAACAGCACGCTCAAGCCCATGCGCGCCAGCCAGCCTACTCCCGAGCTATTTGAAGTGCCGCGATTGGGCATGGATTCGGAAGCTTTGGCGCTCGATATCCGGCGTTACTTCGGCAATTTTCTCGGCCGCGACAAGAACTGCCGCTCCTCGCATTACCCCTATCAGGCCCTTTCCCTGGCGCTGCGCGATCGATTGATGGAGCGCTGGAAGCGGACTCGTTACGCCTACGAGGAACAGGACGCCAAACACGCGTATTACCTGTCGCTGGAATTCCTCATGGGCCGCACGCTGAATAACGCGCTGCTCAATCTCGGGCTGGGTGAGGTCATCGATCCGACGTTGCACCGCCTGGGTCTCGATCTGGAAGAGATGATCGATGTAGAACACGACGCCGGTCTCGGCAATGGCGGCCTCGGTCGCCTCGCCGCCTGTTTCCTGGATAGCTGCGCTAGCCTCCAATTGCCGGTGATGGGCTACGGTATCCGCTATGAATACGGCATGTTCCGCCAGCATGTGGAGAACTGCCGTCAGGTCGAGGAGCCGGATCATTGGCTGCGCGATGGCAACCCATGGGAAGTGGAGCGGCCGGAACATACCCGTCGCGTGCAGTATTACGGCCGCATCGAGCATTTCCGCGATGCCAAGGGCCGTCAGCATACGCGTTGGGTTGACTCGCAGGATGTGCTGGCGGTGCCGTATGACACGCCGATTCCTGGTTACAAGAACGATACCGTCAACGTGCTGCGCCTGTGGAGCGCCTCGGCCACGGATGAATTCGATCTCGGCGAGTTCAATGCCGGTTCCTACACCGAATCGGTGGCGTCGAAGAACGCGGCGGAAAACATCACCATGGTGCTGTATCCCAACGACGCCAGCGAAAACGGCAAGGCGTTGCGTCTGCGCCAGCAATATTTCCTTGCTTCGGCCAGCCTGCAGGATGTACTGGAAGGCTGGGAGCGCCGCCATGGCCGTGATTTCAGCCAGTTTGCGGCGAAGAACTGTTTCCAGTTGAACGATACCCATCCGACCTGCGCGGTGCCCGAGTTGATGCGCTTGTTGATGGATGAGCATGGCCTGGAGTGGGACGAAGCCTGGGACATCACCCGGCAAACCATGGCCTACACCAATCACACGCTGCTGCCGGAAGCCCTGGAAAAATGGTCGGTGCGCTTGTTCGGCCACCTGTTGCCGCGCCTGATGGAAATCATCTACGAAATCAACGCCCGCTTCCTGACTGAAGTTGCGCAGCGCTGGCCGGGCGACAAGGAACATATGGCGCGCATGTCGTTGATCGAGGAAGGCCCCGATCCGCAATTGCGCATGGCCTACCTGGCGATTGTCGGCAGTTACTCGGTCAACGGCGTCGCCCAGTTGCATTCCGATTTGTTGCAGGAAGGTTTGTTCCGCGACTTCTTCGAACTCTGGCCGGCAAAATTCAACAACAAGACCAACGGCGTCACCCAGCGCCGCTGGATGGCCGCCGCCAACCCTGAATTGTCGAAGCTGATCAGCGCAACCCTGGGCAGTGAACGCTGGATTTCGCAGCTCGACGAACTGCAAGGCCTCGCCAAACATGCCAATGATGCCGAGTTCCGCGCCCGCTGGCATGCCGTCAAATACGCCAACAAAAACCGCCTCGCCCGCCTCGTTCGACATGATTGCGGGGTGACTTTCGATCCCGAAGCGTTGTTCGATGTGCAGGTCAAACGCATCCACGAATACAAACGCCAGCTACTCAACATCCTGCACGTGATCCACCTCTATGCCCGCCTGAAGAATGGCGAGGATGCAGACTGGACGCCGCGCTGCGTGCTGATCGGCGGCAAGGCCGCGCCGGGCTACTTCATGGCGAAACGGATCATCACGCTGATTTGCAAGGTGGCCGAAATGGTCAACGGCGATGCCACCGTCGGCGGCCGGCTGAAAGTCGCCTTCTTGCCGAATTACCGGGTTTCCGCGATGGAAATCATCGCCCCCGGTACCGATTTGTCGGAACAGATTTCCACCGCCGGCAAAGAGGCTTCCGGCACCGGCAACATGAAGTTCATGATGAACGGCGCCGCCACCATCGGCACCCTGGATGGCGCCAACATCGAGATCCGCGAGGAAGTCACCAAGCTCGACGGTGAACACAACTTCTTCCTGTTTGGCCTCACTGCCGCCGAAGTCGAAGCCACGCGTGGCGACTACAACCCGAATGCGCTGATCGAGGCCGATCCTGACTTTAAACGGGTGCTCAGCCTGCTTGAATCCGGCCACTTCAACCATTTCGAACCCGGCCTGTTCGAGCCGATCATCCACGCCATCCGCAGCCCGCAAGACCCCTGGCTGGTCGCCGCCGACTTCCGTGCTTTCGTCGACGCGCAGGAACAAGTGGCAACCGCCTACCGCGACCGCGAGCGCTGGGTCCGGATGAGCATCATCAACTCGGCGGCGAGCGGAAAATTCTCCACCGACCGCACGATGACGGAATACAACGCCGACATCTGGAAACTGAAATCGATCGTGCCCGGACGTTGATCCAGCGATAAGGGATTTGGCGATAAGGGATTTGGCGATAAGGGAATTCCATTTTGTACGTGTTTCCCTTACGCGTAACAGCGAATGTTTTCAGCGATTGACATGGTGACAATGAATCGTCCCTTGAGCAGGACACCGCTGCCCAGATTGCGATAGCAGCTTTTTTACCAGGCGACTTCGGTCGCCTGTTTTTTTTGTGCCTTCAGGCGTTTCGCCTTGCACTCACTGGCACCTCCCGATGCCAGTCCGGAACCGCTCATATCTTTGCTGTAGTGTTGCCGTCATACCTGCGAAAGCCGGTCCAATTCCGACTCTGCCGGATCCTCTGGCGCCCGGCTTGCGCCGAGGCGATCAGTGTTCAACCTAAATCCGGCAGTTGACCGCGTCGTAGGAGCGTCCGCTTGCGGCGCGATCGTTGTGGGATCGGCCTGCAAGCGGCGCCTCCTACAGCTTTCCCACCTCACCCGATGGGTGAATGGAGAAATCGGCCACTCGTCAGTATCCACGCGGCTTCCTGGAGATAAATCCGCGGTCAACTGAGGTTTCCAGGTTCAAGCTTCATCGGGCCGGATCAATAGCCGTTCAGCCCGGTAGCAACCTGCAGCGGGTGTTTCGGCGTGCTGCAGCCAAGCGATTGCAAAAGTCATGTCTGGCCGGCGCGGAAACACCCTTATTGCAATTTTCACTATGCTGCAAATGGCAATTGATTCTATCTATATGTTTTTAAACATAAATAATTGTTGGCATGGTTGCTGCTTCTAGATTCGTGTCGAGTGGCGGCGAAGGGATAGCACTTTGGGCTTGATGAATCTGATTTTTGAACGGCGCCGCAGTGCTGGCGGTCGTGTGGTGCGTGAGATCGAGATCGCTGACTTGGGCAAGATTGCCCTGGTTCGCTCTGTCGACTGTATCGGCGCCATGTGTCCGCGCCCGCAACTGTTGACCATGAAAGTGCTGGGCGAGGTTCGGCCGGGAGATGTGATTGAAGTGATGTCGGATAACCCAAGTGCGGTTGAAGGGTTTCCGGCCTTGGCGCAGGCGTTGAATTGCGAGTACCTGAAAACGGTACGCGAGACTGACTACTGGCGCATGTACTTGCGCAAAAGTTGATATCCGTATCCAGCAGGCATCTGAGAAATTGATTTTGAAGAGAGGATGAATAAGTGACCGCAAGTTCAAATTTTTTCACCCAAAAGGGCACGTTGCAGGCGATGGGAATCGTGCTGCTGGTTGTCGTTGGATCCCTTTGGGCGCTGTCGATCGACTCACGTTTTTTGTATTTACTGGTTTATGTCTGGTTTGGCGTCATCTACGGCATGTTTTTGCAATACGGTCGTTTTTGCATGGCCTCGGCGGTACGTGACTTGTTCGCGGTGAAAGTGCCGCGAATGGCGGTTGGCATGATGATTGCCGTAGCGCTTTACTCGATTGTCGCCGCCATTGTCAGTTTGAGCGGTTTCAGCACTTTCCACTCCAATGCGCTTGGCTGGCATGTGGTTATTGGCGGCGCGATATTCGGTTTTGGCATCGTCTTCACCGGCGGTTGCGCTTCCGGCTCTTTATACAAAGCCGGCGAAGGCAACATGAATTCGATGCTGGTGATCCTGGCGATCTCCTTCTCGCAAGCAATCATTGTCAGCTCATCGGGTTGGTGGGACTCGTTGGTGCCGCAATCCTGGATAGATTCTGCGGCAGCCAAAGACATGCCGGCCGAACTTTCGGTGACCCAGGGTTGGTTTGACATCTTTACCGCGGGTTACATCTGGAATCTGAAGGGCATTACGACAGCAGAAATCTTCGGCCTGGCCGATACGGCGGTCGGCATCGTCGTATTCAACACCTTCCTGACCGCTATCTTGCCGGTCGCCATATTGCTGGTGCTGCTTTACATCTTCTACTACCGCAAAGGTCATTTGCGTCGTTCAGGCAAGGCTGTGCTGACCATGCAAGAAGAGATTGGCGGCATTTGGGCGATGTGCACCTCCTCCAAAAACACCGCATTGGCTGGTATTGGCCTGGGCATATTTGCCGGTCTGCACATGTATGTCACCGGTGTTTTGCGTGAGCACTACGAAATCCTCAACTTCGGTGAAATGCTGGTCGCCATGGGGTACACCAATGGCCTGTCGCTGCAAGAAACCGTGTTCGACCCCGGCTACTGGTACATCACCACGCAAGAAGCGCAGTGGGGTGGCTGGGTGATGCAGCAGTTGGGCATCAATACCATGGACAACATCTTCTTTGGTCTCGACAACGGCTTGCCCAACCCGTTGCTGAACGCGCCCGGCTTCATGTCCATCGGCATCATTCTTGGTGCATCAGTCATGGCGCTGTCGCGGCGCGAATTCAAATGGAAGACACCAAGTTGGGAATCCGCATTCTTCGCCATCGTTGGCGGCACCTTGATGGGTCTGGGTGCGCGTATCGGCATGGGCTGCAACATCGGCGCCTTCTTCGCCACTGTCACCAACGGCGACCCCAGCGGCTGGGTCTACCTGTTTGGCATGGTGATCGGCGCTTATATCGGCGTGAAAGCTTTCACCATGTGGATGGATTGGAGCGCTTCACGTAACAACTCCGGCTGCGATCTGTAAGCGCGGACCGACAACTTCAAAAAGCACAGGAGCAAATCATGGCAATGAGTTTCAACAAAACATCCGACGGCGAATGGAAGCTTGATGTCTGCGGCTACACCTGCCCGCATCCGCAGATGTACACCAAAAAGGCGTTGCAGAAGCTGGAGAGCGGCGACGTTCTGACGCTGGTGTTCGATAACCCTTCTTCCGGCGAATCCATCCTCGCCATGTGCGATGCCGAGGGCAATGACCTGCTAGATCGCCAGGAAGGCGACGGTTCCTTCACCTGGAAAATCAAGAAGGCTTGAGCCATGCAATTAGGTATTGTCATCACTGATGAAAGCTATCTCCAGGTTGCGGTTGAACTGCTCGATGCAGCATCGGCGCGTGGTTGGCAGAGCCTCTGTTTTCTCACCGACACCGGCGTGAATCTGCTTGCCGATGCCGGCTTCATCGAACGCGCAAAAGCCTGCCCGAACAGTGTTTCGCTGTGCGAACACAGCGCCGCACGCTACTCGGGCGGCCGCTTCGACCTCAATACCCTGGGTGACATCGTCATCGTTGGCGGCCAGTACCAAGATGCCGAACTCGTGCGCAAGTGCGACCAGGTACTGGTTTTTTAAGGAAACAAGATGGCAGATCAAAAACGTATTTTGATGCTGGCGCTGGACAAAAAGGTCGAAGCGCTGCGAATGGCCAGCGGCCTCACCTTGCTCGACGATGCCGTCAGCATTGCCACCTGGGGTCCATTGCCGGAAGGAAATGAGGTCGCCGAACAAATGGAAGCCCTCGAATTCTCCGAAGTGCCGGTGCTGGCCCTGGACCCCGCCCACGATGCCATGGCGGTTCTGGCGCAGCAGATCATCAACAGTGACGTGGTGTATTGCGTATGAGCACGAACAAGAAGGTTTTGCTGATCAACCCCACTTCATCGCCCGCCATGCCGGGTTTGGCGGCGGCGTTGAGCGCTGCCGGTGCGGAAGTGCGGGAAATGAATCTGAATGATTACAGCGCGCTGCTGGATGCGCTGGAACAGGATTGGATGCCGGTGGTGCTGAAGGCGCCGGCAGCTTGAAGAGGTTTGGCTCGCGGCTTTGGTCGCGGTGGAGGTTGCGCATGACTGGAGTGGGCGGATTTTTCCCGCTGCTTCAGTGGGCCAGCCATTAATAGGCGCGTCTCTTTGTAGTCAGGCAAAGTTGACGCGATCTTGAGTTTTGATGGAGGAGTAACGATGAACATGCGCATCAATAAAAGCTGGGCTGGTGTTTCCGCCCTGGTAATCGCTCTTGGACTGCACGGTTGCGGCGGTGGCGGCGAGGACAAAACGGTAGTAGCCAGTCAGTTAACTGTGAATTCACCTGCGGCGATTGCTCAGGCATCCGCTGACAACTATGACGACAACGTCAATGGATTGGTTACTGGCGGCACATTGAAGCGCTGGAAAGACGACTGGGTGACCGAGCGGGCCAAGCTTGGATTGACCGGGAAACTGATTATTCTGCAGGTAACGGCGGGGCCGGCTGGATCCGAATACATCAAGCCCAATGGCAGCACCGTATTAACTTATTTGTCGCCGTCGAGTGAGTGGATACAGACGCGTACTAATGGTGTTATTGAATCCCAAAGTGTGGTGCCGGATGGGGCGCAGATGGACGGCCTGCTGAAGAAATACAACATTGATCCACGTAATGACATGATTGTCGTGGCCATGGGAACCGGCAGCAATCCGAACGCAATGGGCCAAGGCCGCATCTGGTATGCGTTGCGCTACTGGGGCGTGGACAAGAAAAATCTGGCGTTGGTCAATGGCGGCAATCAGTGGCTGGATGACACCAGCATGACGCCGGCGGCGGATTTTTCTGCTACCAACAGTTCATATGATTCTGCCAACCCAACTATTCCTAAGTATCCCAACTCCGGCACTTTCTCCGTCAAGACCCTGGCAGTCGACAACACCCAGCTTCAGGCCACGGTGGAAGATATGATGCGTGTGATGCCTTCGTCCAATGTCAACGTCAAGAACGATGGCGTGCTGATTTGGGATGCGCGCAGCATGTCCCAGTACAGCGCCGGAGAATTGGTCGAATTCAGTGAAGACACAAATTCCGATACAGCGGGAAGTCAGGCTTGTACAGCGGGATTCTGTACGCCGGTCAATCCCGACAACTACATGTGGACCTTCCAGAACGGAGGCTCTCGACAAGGGCATCCGAATGGCACGCTGCAGGTTCAATACACGCACTTCCTCAATCCATCCAAAGGGTATAGCTATCGACCCAAGGCATTCCTGGAGAAATTGTTGAATGGGCATGTCACCACCGCTCAGGATGTCACTGACGGTAACGCGACCGTTGCCGGGATCGGCTTCGTCGATGGCTCCTATGGCTTGTTGGGTGAAGGCAATGCTTATCAGCCGGGCGACATCTTGTATGTCTATTGTGAAACCACCTTCCGGGCGATGATTACCGGCATAACCGCCACCGTGATCCTCGGCAAACCTACCCGCTTCTATGATGGCGCAATGGTGGAATGGAACTCGCTGACCTACACGACCGACAAGAACGGCGACACGATCCTGCCTGGCAATTCGCCGTGGCGTACCGATCTGGTCTCGTTCTTCCGGCCGGCAACCAGCAACACATTGGTCAATCCGCGGACGATTACCGATGCCTACGCAACCACGACCAATGCAGCGGTTAATGCAGACAAAGCCTACAAGACGGGTGAAAGCGTGAATTCCGGCGGCGGTAGCGGCGGCGGTGGCGCACCTTCCAACCCATGCGGCGGCTGATGTTTAGGTAAACTTCGCGCAGGTGTTTCGGCCCACGATTGTTCGTGGGCCGTTTTCTTTTGGTAAGGGGATCGTGATGTTTCAACCTTGAATCCTCTGTTGACCGCTTCTCAACCATCGTGATGTCCCATGAATACAAGCGTTAGCGCCTTCGATCATGCTCACCAATCGGGCGACCCCGCTACGCGTCCGATTGCAGACCTGCCAGGCCGTCTGGCCGCGTTGCTCCTCCTTGCGGGAAGCGGCCACGCGCGTCGTCGCGCCTTGCCAGCCGACCTGGCAGGCCCGCACTCGGACGCGTTCAACAGAGGATTCAAGGTTCAATCGTCCCGGTATTCATGCTGGCTTGGGTTTGTTGCGCTGTGTGCCGTCGTACTGGTCGGCTGCGGCGAACAAAAAAAGGCGGTGGAACCCGCCGCCATGGAAAGTTTTCTCGAACGCCACTGGGCCGATCCGTTACCACCCCAGGGGGTTCCGCCGGCAGGTTTTTCGCCATTGGAAGCTTCATTGAGCCCGGATAGCTGTGGCCAGTGCCACGCCGAACAATTCAAAACCTGGCAAACCAGTCTGCACAGCAAAGCCATGGGCGCCGGGCTGCTCTGGCAGTTGAAATTGATGGATCAGAATCAGGGCAATCGTTGCCTGCGCTGCCATGCGCCGCTGGCAGAACAAAAAGCCTTGCTGGCGATGCAACTGGGCTGGCCGAACGCGCCAAAACAAGCGCCACCAGATTACGTCAGCGCTGACCTTGGGCATCGTGGTCTGGTGTGTGCTGCCTGCCATCTGCGTGAACATCGGCGATTTGGTCCGCCAGCGCGCGGCAGAGTCGTCAGCGGTGGCGTCGCCGCAGATGGGGCGCAGGTGCAAACGGCAACCGCCACACCGTCCCCCGATGGCACCGACCGGTCGACAAACAATCCTTATGCCCCGCATGGCGGCTTCACCATTGCGCCGATGTTTCAGGACAGCCAGTTTTGCGCCCATTGCCATCAATTTCCTGAAGACGGCCCGCGTATCGCCGGCAAGTTGCAGGAAGACACTTACCAGCAATGGCTGGCCAGTCCGTATGCACAAGAGGGGCCGGGCAAACGCACCTGCCAGAATTGCCATATGCCGGATCGGCAACATCTTTGGCGCGGTATTCATGACCCGGAGATGACCCGACGTGCGTTGGACGTATCGCTGCGTCTGGTTGATCTGGGCGGCAATCGTTTTGAAGCGCGAGCGACGCTGCGCAATAGCGGCGCCGGCCATCATTTCCCCACTTACATGGTGCCCAAGGTGGAGTTGAATTTTGTTCTGCTGAATGCCAAGAAACCGGCCAAGCCATTGGGTCAACATGTCATCGGCTGGCTGGTCGATACCGGCATTACCCGCGAGATCGCCGACACTCGATTGGCCGCGGGCGAGTCGCGTGAATTCCGTCAGGCATTACAGGCACCCGCGGGCAACGCTTGGCGAGTGGTGTTGATCATGCAGGTTGCCCCCGGAGAACATTATGAGCGGATCTTTCGCGACAGCCTCGGCCGCGTCGACCAGTTTCCCGCCGATGTCGAACCGTTGCTGCGCCAGGCCTTGGTAGAGGCCAGGTCAAAGCGTTATGAATTGCTGCGTATCGAGGCCCACCCGCCAGGCAAAAGCCGGGCAACGCCGATTGCAAATTGAAAGATTGCATGGCGCAGGCCAGGCCATGCAATTGCACTCTGCCGTCTTGTTAATCTAAGTCATTGATTTTATGTGATGAATCTAGATGGCACGAGATGTGCTTTATGTAGCATGTCCTAACGTTGTAGCAATCCGGCGAACATGCTGACCATCCGAAATTCAATCGCGTTAATGCTCGCGTCCATGCTGGTCATGGCGCAAGTACAGGCGGCGGATCCGGCTCAACCCAGGCTGAAGTTTCGTGGCAAGGGGGCGGCATGTACCTGCGTTTCAAGCATGGGCGAGGCGGAAATTCGCAAGGCTATGGAAGCGCGTTTTGCACAATCCGGAAACACACGCCCCGAGACTTCGGATCGGGATTCCACCCCCAGTGATGAGCAGAGGAGAGAACTAGATGTATTGCAACCAAGGTAAACGTGGTTTTTGGGGTCGGTTATTGAGAGGCGGCGTCTTGCTCTCAATACTCGGTTTGAGTGTGGTCATGCTCACGGGGTTGGCTGAAAAATCCGCCGAATCCGTCGCCAGTTACGGCGTTACCGGTTGGGGCGCGGAAGCTACGGCTACCGTTGCAGGGGGGTTGACCCAGGGTTTGACACAATTGTCGCCAATTTCACTTGCCAATGCCTGCGGCATGGGTGCCTCAAGTTGCTTCCGCTGCCACAACGGCAAGCGCGCTGCAAAAGCAGATATGGATGCAAATAAATCACCTTGGCATGCCCAGCACGCCAAGGTCAATAACTCGTGTGTGGGGTGCCATAAAGGCAATGCACGCATCATGAAGGAAGACTTGGCGCACAAGAATATGTTGGCCAAGCCACGAGACAACACGGCTGACGCTTGCGTCAGCTGCCACAAGAGCGACCTGGCCAAAGTGCAAGGTGCTTACCCCGCTACCGCAGGAGCGAAGTGACATGCAAAAAACCTCGATTAAGCCGCAATCCGTGAAATCGTCGCGGCATATCTTTCTCGCGAGTCTCGTCGCTGCCATGTTGCCGCTAAGCGCGGTAGCCGGGCCGACCTTCGAGGTTGGTGACGAAGGTTCCGTGACGTTGTCTTATTCCTTTCAGGGCTGGTTGCAGCAGAAAGGCTTCACTTCTCCAACTGACTCCGGTTCATCGACCGACGCCTTCCTGCGCCGTAATCGCATTACCCTGTTGGGCCAGTACAACGACTATGTCGGCTTCTATGCCCAGCTCGAGGCCGGCACCGACAGCAAACTCGGCCAGGACAACAAGAGCATTTATTACCGTGATGCTTATGTAACCCTGGATTACCGGGACGAATTGCGCTTCATCGTTGGCCGCTTCAAGAACACCTTCTCGCGCGAAAATCTTGAAGCCTGCCTGGATCCATTAACCATGGATCGCAGCGAAGTCCTGGCCTATTCGCCGTTTGGCGGCAGCCGTGATACCGGTTTGGCAATCTGGGGCAATCTGCTGGATGCCAAACTGCAATATCGCCTGATGATCGCCGATGGCCGGGAAGGAAATTACGTGGCCAAAGACAACCCACGCCTCACCGCTCGCGTGCACTACAGCTTGTGGGATGCTGAGCCGGATTACGGTTACCTGGGCACCTATCTCGGCACCAAGAAGGTATTGACTTTCGGCGCCGCAGTCGACAGGCAGGATGGCGTCGCCTACGCCAACTTCCCTTCGCGTACCGACATCAAGGATTACACCGGCACCACGTTTGATGCATTCATGGAGCTTCCGACCGCGAGCGGGGTTTATACCTTGTCCGCAGCCTCGTTCGAATATGACACTGGCAATGCGTTCAACCAGTCGCCTGATCCTGACCTGACCGTGAATACCGATCTAAAAGGCTACTATGTAAAAGCCGGTTACATGCTGCCCAACAAGGTTGGTCCTGGCCGCTTGCAGTTCTTCGCCAGGCACGAAGACTCTGATTACAAGGCCAAAACCGGCAACATCGAGTACTACGACCAGACCTGGAACAGCCTGGGCGCCAACTACTATCTGGACGGCCAGAAGCTGAAGATCAGCTTTGAGTTCGCCAAGATCGCGTTTGACAACGAGCATCCGACCAATCCGGCCTTGCAAGATTACAATCAGGCCACGTTGGGCTTGCAGTTGATCTTCTAAGCGGGCTTGCGGGGTCGGTTCGACGCCGTTGAGTCAGTCGCATGAGGTGCCGGTATTAATCCATTGTCGTACATGGGGGCGTCCAGACGGACCGCCCCCTATTTCATTCCGCTTCCGGGCAAGATCGTCTTGCTCGCAGTGCTCGTACTGAGCGGCCTCGTCTATGCCCTGCTGAGCGCCTACTGGCATGAGCGCGGCGCGTTGTGGATCGCTGGCGCACTGGTGGCCGGCTACCTTGTCTATCTATTCATTCGCCTGTTTGCCGAACTGGCCGCGCTGCGCCGGCTGGAACAGGGTATCCACAATGCGCGTGAGGGCCTGCTCGATGCGACCCGCGTCGAACCCTACGGCTGGACTTATGTCGGCCGTCTGATCAGTGAATACAACACCACTATTTCAACTTTGCGCCTGATGTTTCGCACGGTTGAGGAATGCCAGGTGCGCTTCCTCAACGAACGCAACCGCAGCAATACCATCCTGCAGAGTCTGCCCGGTGCGCTGCTCAGCCTGGCGGATGATCTGCGTGTCACCATCGCCAACCGTCAGGCTGAAGCGCTGTTCGACAGCGAAAAGTTGATCGGCGCCAATCTGTTCGATCTGTTGCGCCTGAACGAGCGCGATCGTGAAGTCCTGCGCGACGCCTTTCTCTACAAATACGCCATCCGCAATCAGGAAATCGCGCTCGATGTGAAGGGCAAGACGCGCTACTTCTCCCTCAATCTGGAGTTCTACAGCGACGAGGAAAATGATCTCGGCGGTGTGTTGATTCTGCAGGACATCACCGATTACCGGGAGTTGATGGAAAGCGTCGCGATGCGGGAAAAGTTGGTGGCGATGGGACAGCTGGCAGCCGGCGTGGCGCACGAGTTGAACACGCCGCTGGGCAACATTCTCGGTTACGCACAACTGCTCGAACGCGGCGCGGCGGAAACCCCGAAGCTGGCCGGCTATGCCCACATCATCACCGAGGAAATCCAGCGCTGTTCACGTGTGGTGCAGGATCTGCTCAGTTTTGCGCGCAAGGATCAATGTAACGGCGAGACTTGCGATCTAAACCAGTTGGTGCGGGAACTCATCGAGACTTTCATCAACTGCCGGCTGAAACGCTACCAGATCGAGGTGAAGCTGGTTCTGGCGCCGGAGCGGCTGGTGGTCGAGGGCGCCTGCGGCCAACTCGATATCGTGCTGACCAATCTGCTGATCAACGCCATCCATGCCCTGGACCAGCGGGCTGCACCGATGATCGTGATTGAAACCTGGTTTGAAGCGCCCTATGCGCTGATCAGCGTTGCCGACAACGGGCCGGGCGTTCCAGCCGATATCCGCAACCGACTGTTCGACCCGTTTTTCACCACCAAGGCTGTCGGTCAGGGCAGCGGCCTCGGCCTCTCGATCAGCAATGCGATTGTGGCCAAGCGCGGCGGTTTCATCGCCTACGATAGTGAATACAACGCCGGGGCGCGCTTCATCATCAAGCTGCCAGCGGTCGATCTGAAGCGAGTCAAGCAATGAATCAGAATCCCGCCGCGGCCAGTGGCAAGTTGCCCGAGTCCTCCCGGACCGGCGCGCTGCCGACCATCCTGGTCACCGAAGACGACAAGAACATGCGCGAGTTGATCATCGCCGTGCTTGGCGAATCGGACATGCTGTTTGATGTGGCGAGCGCCGAGAACGCGCATGAGGCGATGGATTATCTGGAGAACCATGAGGTTGCGGTGGTGCTCACCGATCTGCGCATGCCCGGCGCTGATGGCCTTGATCTGCTCAAGTTCGTCAAATCGCGCGATGCGTTGACCCAGGTCGTGCTGGTGACCGGTTATGCCACGGTTGATTCGGCGGTCGCGGCCCTGAAGGAAGGTGCATACGACTATGTGCAGAAGCCGTTCGACACGGTGAAACTGCGCTGCGTGGCGGAGAAGGCGCTCGGGTTCTACTTGCTGGCCACGGAAAACCATCGGCTACGTTCGCAACGACGGGCGTTCCAGGAGGGCGGTGAAATCATCGGCCAATCGCAGGCGAAGGAACGTGTTGATCGCCTGATCAACGCCGCTGCCACCTATGACTCCAGCGTGCTGATCTTTGGCGAGAGCGGCTGCGGCAAGGAACTGGTGGCGCGCCAGATTCATTTGCGCGGCAAGCGTCGCGACAAGCAGTTTGTCGCCATCAACTGCGCCGCGATTCCGGAAAACCTGATCGAAAGCGAGTTGTTCGGTTATCGCAAGGGCGCCTTCACCGGCGCCGAACGCAACAAACCAGGCCTGTTCGAGATCGCCGACGGCGGCACACTGTTTCTCGACGAGATCAACAACGCGCCTCTGTCGTTGCAGGCCAAGCTGTTGCGGGTCGCTCAGGACGGTGGTTTCTATCCGATGGGCGCCACCGAGCCGATCAATGTCGATGTGCGGGTGATCGCCGCCAGCAACCGGGCGATCCCGGATCTGGTGGAAAAGGGTTTGTTCCGCGAGGATTTGTTCTATCGGCTCTCGGTCATGGAAATCACCGTGCCGCCGTTGCGCGAGCGGCGCGAGGACATCGCCTTGTTGACCTACTATTTCCTCAACAAGCATACGCTCAGGCTGGACAAGCACATTGCCGGGGTCAGCACGGCAGCGCTGGGCGCGCTCATGCGCTATGACTGGCCAGGGAATGTGCGCGAACTGGAAAACGTGATCCAGCGCATGATCATTCTGGCGGAGAGCGATCACATCGATGCCGATCTGCTACCGGACAAGCTGAGCGAGCAGAAGGAAGTGCGCAGCCGTGCGCTGGACTACCTGCCGCCACAAAGTCTGGATGAAGTGGAGGCCTATTTCATCCGCAAGACGCTGCGCGAAACGCATGGCGACCGCGCGCTGGCGGCAGAGATACTCGGCATCGACAAGTCAACGCTTTGGCGCAAGGTCAAGCGTTACGAAATCGAAGGTTGAGGCCAAACCATCCCGCGACCTGAGCCGGGTTCAATATCGTTTCTTCGCCAGATCGCCCAAGATGCCTTCATCGTACCCCGATGCCCGGTAGAACGGTGGCACGCGGCCGGTCAGGCTTTCCAGCAGGATCAGTTCGTCGTCGCTGTGGTTGATCATCGCCGCCGCTTCCATGCGGTCCGGATAAACCCAGCGCGGTGATTCGTGATGTCGGGTAATGACGTTTTCCTGTAAATGCGGGGCATTGATCGGACTCAGTTTGGCGTTGCCATAGCACAGACAAAGGTAGCTGCGTTCCGCTTCGCTTTCCAGGTAGATGCCGGTGCCGCGGATGCCGGCGACGGCGGTGGCGGTGGTCAGGCGGCGTTCCCCTTTTTCGAAGACCGACAACAACTTGCCGGCGAGCAGTTTGATGCTGCTGACCCGGGATGGGGCGTTGGCGTCATTGCCGGTCAGGATCAGGTGGCTGTTCGCACGCACCAGATAGGCATCGGCGCCGAGCACGAAGACCAGCGTGGTTTTCGGGCCGGTGACCACGGTCAATGGCAGGCTGGGCACATCGCCTACCTTCAATGAGATGCCATTGAAGGTGGCCTCGCCTTCAAGACGGTAGATGCCTTGTTTGCGTTGCGGGCCGCTGCCGGCGGCGAGCGCGTGGCGCGCCAGGCCGGTCAAGCCGGCGCTGGTCAACAGCCCGGCAGCGAGTGACTTGAGCAGTTGGCGACGCATGACGTGGACGTCAGGATGACGTTCGAGCATGGTTTGCGGCCTCGGCTTTTGAGTGTTTTTTACGGCTTGTAGGGTACATCAAACCCTACACAAGCTGCATTCGAGTCGCTGCGGCTGGCCTACAATTCCGCCGCTGTGGCAGCTGATCAATCACCCACCCAGAGTGGCGGCGTTGCGCGTTCGCGTATCCGGTGCTCGTCTTGCAGGGGCTTGAGACTATGGAATTGAAACGTATCGTGCTGGGCGTCACCGGCGGCGTTGCCGCCTACAAGGCGGCTGAACTGGCGCGTCTGCTGGTGAAAAGCGGGATTGATGTGCAGGTGGTGTGTACCCGGGCGGCGCTGCATTTTGTCGGCGCGGCAACCTTTCAGGCGCTGACCGGGCATCCGGTTTTCACCGATTTATGGGATGAGCGGGTGGATAACGGCATGGCGCATATCGATCTCAGCCGCGGCGCGGATGCGATCGTGGTGGCGCCCGCCTCCGCCGATTTCCTCGCCAAACTGGTGCAGGGCCGTGCCGACGATCTGCTTTCCACGCTCTGCCTGGCGCGCGACTGCCCGTTGCTGGTGGCGCCGGCGATGAATCGGCAGATGTGGGAAAACCCGGCGACGGCACGCAATCTGGCGCAATTGCTGCTCGATCAGGTCAGTGTGCTGGGGCCGGACAGCGGCGATCAGGCCTGTGGCGAGACCGGCTTTGGCCGCATGCTGGAAGCGGAGGAACTGATCGAGGCGATGGTTGCCCGCTTCCAGCCGAAACGGCTGAACGGTCTGAAAGTGCTGGTCACCGCCGGGCCCACCTACGAGGCGATCGACGCGGTGCGCGGCATCACCAATTCAAGCTCCGGCAAGATGGGCTATGCGGTGGCGCGGGCGGCGCTGGAGGCCGGCGCCGAGGTAACGCTGATCAGCGGTCCGACCTGTCTGACCCCACCGCGCGCGGCACGGGTAATCAACATCCTGGGCGCGCAAGAGATGTTGGTGGCGGTGGAAAAAGAGGCAGACAACGTCGACATCTTCATCAGCGTCGCGGCGGTGGCCGACTATTACGTGCTCAACCCGAGCGAACAGAAGATCAAGAAGGACGCCCACATCCTGACCCTGGAACTGGCGCCCAATCCGGACATCCTGGCCAATATCAGCAGCCGCCAGAAACCGCCGTTCTGCGTCGGGTTTGCCGCCGAGAGCGAGAATCTGGAGGAATACGCCGAGTTGAAACGCCGTCGCAAGCACTTGCCGCTGATCGTCGCCAACGATGTGAAGGAAGCCGTCGGGGCGGAAGAGGTACAGCTGATCCTGCTCGACGAGACTGGCCGCCATGTGCTGCAGAAGGCGGACAAACTCACCCAGGCGCGGCGGCTGATTTCGCATGTCGCGCAGCTTTACAACACACATTACCAATAGATTCAGTAGGGTGCGCCATGCGCACCCTACGTTTAACGGACAATTTACGAAAACCCTATGCAAGTCGATCTGAAAATTCTGGACGAACGCGTCCGCGACCAACTACCGCATTACGCTACCGCCGGCAGTGCCGGACTCGACCTGCGCGCCTGTCTGGATGCCGCCGTCGTGCTTGAACCGGGTGCGACCCAATTGATTCCAACCGGCCTGGCGATCCATCTCGCCGATGCCGGCTACGCTGCGATGATCCTGCCGCGCTCTGGCCTGGGCCATAAACACGGCGTCGTGCTGGGCAATCTGGTCGGCCTGATCGATTCGGATTACCAGGGCCAGTTGATGGTGTCGATATGGAACCGGGGCCAGACCGCGTTCACCATCCAGCCGTTCGAGCGGATTGCGCAGATGGTCATCGTGCCGGTGGTGCAGGCGCAGTTCAATCTGGTCGATGATTTTGATGCCAGCCATCGCGGAGAGGGCGGATTCGGCAGCACCGGCAAGCACTGAGCGACCCGCCGGCGCCAAGACATCCAACCCGCACCATGCAGCCTGGCTACCTGAACAAGCTGTTTCGCTACTACAGCCTGTACACCGGCGCGTTCGTGTTTTTCCTGTTCGCGCTGGCGGTGGCGGAGTTCATGGGCACACCGGAGCGCTGGATCGGCTGGATATTCATGGCCTCGACGGTGGGTCTGTATGCCGCCATCGGCTTCTTCAGCCGCACCTCGGATGTGGATGAGTATTACGTCGCCGGTCGCCGTGTGCCGGCGGTGTACAACGGCATGGCGACCGGCGCCGACTGGATGAGTGCGGCGTCGTTCATCGGCCTGGCCGGCACGCTGTATCAGAAAGGCTATGACGGGCTCGCTTTCGTCATGGGCTGGACCGGCGGTTATGTGCTGGTGGCGCTGTTGCTGGCGCCCTACCTGCGCAAGTTTGGCCAGTTCACCATTCCCGATTTCATCGCCGCGCGCTATGGCGGCAACGTGGCACGGACGATCGCCGTGGCGGGCGTGATCCTGGCTTCGTTTACCTACGTCACTGCACAGGTATTTGGCGTCGGCATCATCACCAGCCGCTTTCTCGGCATCACTTTCGAGACCGGTGTTTTTGTCGGCCTGGCCGGCATTCTGGTGTGTTCCTTCTTGGGCGGTATGCGCGCGGTGACCTGGACCCAGGTGGCGCAATACATCGTGCTGATCATCGCCTACCTGGTGCCGGTGGTTTTCCTGTCCTACAAAGTGACCAGCGTGCCGGTGCCGCAACTGGTGTATGGCGAGGTGATGGTGCAACTGGCTGAACGCGAGAAGGAGTTGCTGGCCGATCCGGCGCAGCAGGTCGTGCGCGATGCCTATACGGAAAGAGCGCAGGCCTTGCAGCGTCAACTGGACACCCAGCCGATTGCGTCGATGGCGGAGCGTGAACGCTGGCAGCGCGAACTGCTGGCCGCGCAGAAAAGCGCCCAGCCGCCGTTCCCGCATGCCGAGGCGTTTCCGGGAGAAAGCGAGGCCGAACGAAATACCGCGCGGCTGAACTTCATCGCGCTGACGCTGTGCCTGATGGTCGGCACCGCCGCGCTGCCGCATATTCTGATGCGCTTCTACACCACGCCTTCGGTGCGCGAGGCGCGCAACTCGGTGTTCTGGTCGCTGTTTTTCATTTCACTGCTCTATCTCACCGCACCGGCCTACGCGGTGTTCGCCAAATATGAGGTCTACACCAACGTCATCGGCACCGCGATCGCCGAACTGCCGACCTGGGTCGCGTCCTGGGCCAAGGTCGGCATGGTGGCCGTGGAGGACATCAATGGCGACGGTATCCTGCAATTGGCGGAGCTGACCCTGAATCCGGATGTCATTGTGCTGGCGACGCCAGAAATCGCCGGCCTGCCTTATGTCGTCGCCGGACTGGTTGCGGCCGGCGGCCTGGCGGCGGCACTGTCCACTGCCGATGGCCTGTTGCTGACCATCGCCAATGCGCTGTCGCACGATGTGTATTACAAGATGATCAACCCGACGGCTTCCACGCGCCGCCGCATTACCCTCTCGAAAGCGCTGTTGCTGTTCGTCGCGGTGGCGGCCGCCTGGGTTGCGTCGTTGCGGCCGGACACGATTCTGTCGATGGTGGCATGGGCCTTTTCGATTGCCGGCGCCTGTTTCTTTCCTGCCTTGGTACTCGGCATCTTCTGGCGCCGGGCTTCGCGCGCCGGCGCCATCGCCGGCATGCTGGTTGGACTGGGGGTGACGTTGTATTACCTGCTTGGGGTGAAGTTTTTCGGCATGCAGAAGTGGTTCGGCATCAGCGATATTTCAGCCGGCGTGTTCGGTCTGGCGGCAGGTTTTGTCACCATTATTCTGGTCAGCCTGATCAGCCGCCCGCCGGATCAGGCAACTCGCAGGCTGATCGAAACGGTGCGCTACCCCGGCGATCCGAGTCACCGCGCTTAAGTCGCACCCCCGTAAGTCGCACCCCCTCCGGTAGAATGCGGCGGTTGATTTTTCGAGCCCATCATGTCCGCCCTCAAAAACGATACCTTTCTTCGCGCCCTGCTGCGGCAACCGACCGAATACACGCCGATCTGGCTGATGCGTCAGGCTGGCCGCTATCTGCCCGAGTACTGCGCCACCCGCGCCCGCGCCGGCAGCTTCCTGAATCTGTGCAAGTCGCCGACGCTGGCGACGGAAGTCACCCTGCAACCGCTGGCGCGCTACAACCTGGATGCGGCGATTTTGTTCTCCGATATCCTCACCGTGCCGGATGCAATGGGTTTGGGGCTGTATTTTGCCGATGGCGAAGGCCCCAAATTCGAACGGCCGCTGCGCGAGGAATGGGCGATTCGCAACCTGGAAGCACCCAATCCGCATGATCATCTGCGTTATGTGATCGATGCGGTTGCAGAGATTCGCCGGGCGCTGGATGGCTCGGTGCCGCTGATCGGTTTCTCCGGCAGTCCGTTCACGCTGTCCTGCTACATGATCGAGGGGCAGGGCAGCGACAGCTACACCCAGGTCAAGAAGATGATGTACGGTCGGCCGGACCTGATGCATCACATCCTGGAAGTCACCACCCGCGCGGTGATCGACTACCTGAACGCGCAGATCGAAGCCGGCGCGCAGGCGGTGATGGTGTTTGATTCCTGGGGCGGCATGCTGTCGCAGGCGGCGTATCTGGAATTCTCTCTGCCCTACATGACACGCATCATGGCCGAGCTGACCCGCGAGCGTGACGGCCGTGTCGTGCCGCGCATCGTGTTCACCAAAGGCGGTGGCCTCTGGCTGGAGAAGATTGCTGCCTGTGGCGCCGATGCCGTTGGCCTCGACTGGACGATCGACATCGGCGATGCACGTCGGCGCGTTGGTGAGGGTTCTGGCAAAAACTGTGTTGCGCTGCAAGGCAACATGGATCCGAGCATCCTGCTCACCACGCCGGAAGCCGTGGCGAAGGAAGCCGAGGCGGTGCTGACCAGTTATGGCCATGGTTCGGGCCATATCTTCAATCTGGGGCACGGCATTTCCCAGTTCACGCCGCCGGAAAATGTGTCGGTGCTGGTGGAAACGGTGCGCGAAAAGAGCCGGGCGTTTCATCTCGCGGCCTGACAGAAAGCCGCCGCATCAAGCGGCGGTCGCAAGTTATAACAACGGGTGTATCAGGGCGCTGCACGATGCAGAAAACGACACAATCGATGATCGTGTTGCTGGTCTTCGCAGCGGCTGCGATAGGCGGCTTGTGGTTCTATCTGCAACCCGGCAAGGCAACCGATACGCTGGCCCAGGCGAATGACGATCTGGCACAGATCGGCCGAAATCTGGATGCGCTGGAAAATGTGGCATCGAGTATCGCTGCTCAGGTCAAGCCAAGTGGAATGACACAAAATCAGCCGACCAGCGACGCTGGCGGAGCCGATATGTGTTGATGAATCTGGACCGGCCAAAATGCCACGAGGTCTTGACACGTTTGTTACGCAGCCGCGGCGAATTCGGCTCAACCATACGGTTGAACGGGCAGCCAGCCAAGTCGGCGGATCGCTGCCGCGCGGCTGACAATCGAGTCGAAGTCGTGATGTAGGTTTTGCGCGCCTTGGCGAGCAAGGCCACCGCACCCGGTCAGTTCAGGTCCCCGCGTATTTCTCCAACAGCGCCGTCGGGCTATCTGCTCGATCTCCCACCGCACCTGCGTTTCGTAATCAAGCCACTTCGTGAAACTGCATCTGATGGAGGCGCGCATAAGCGCCTGACTTCGCCAGCAATTCGGCATGGCTGCCGATTTCGATGATGCGTCCTTGGTGCATGACCACGATGCGATCGGCGTTCTCGATGGTCGACAGTCGGTGTGCGATGACCAGTGTGGTGCGGCCTTGCATCAGGTTTTCCAGCGCGGCCTGGACATGGCGTTCCGACTCGGTGTCGAGTGCCGAGGTCGCCTCATCCAGAATCAGAATCGGTGCGTCTTTCAGCAATGCACGCGCAATCGCCAGGCGTTGGCGTTGGCCGCCAGACAATTTGACGCCGTTCTCGCCAATCAAAGTGTCAAACCCATCCGGCATTGCTTCGATGAAGTCGAGTGCATGTGCCGCTACCGCCGCGTTCCGGATGGCCTCCGGCGAGGCGGTAGCGAGGCGGCCGTAAGCGATGTTGGCGGCGACGCTGTCGTTGAACAGTGTCACGTCTTGCGATACGAGGGC
Organism: Burkholderiales bacterium; assembly: GCA_038215555.1. Taxonomy (GTDB): domain Bacteria; phylum Pseudomonadota; class Gammaproteobacteria; order Burkholderiales; family Thiobacillaceae; genus PFJX01. Next base: position 23,009 of record JBBQQT010000016.1, read on the forward strand.
GATATTGGCGCGCAGATCAGCCAGTTTGATGTCTTCCAACGGCATGCCGTCGAGCAGAATGCGGCCAGTAGTCGGGCTGTAGAAGCGCGGCAACAGGTTGACCAGGCTGGTTTTGCCACTGCCGGAAGCGCCGACCAGCGCCACGGTCTCGCCTGCGGTAATCAACAGATCGACATCGGCCACCGCCGGGGTGGTTTTGTCCGGGTAGGACAATGTGACGTGATCAAAGCGCAGTTCACCGCGCGCGCGCTCAAGCCTGATCTTGCCGTTATCCGGTTCACTGTCACTATCGAGCAACTGGAACACCACTTCCGCCGCCGCCAGGCCACGCTGAATCTGGGGCAACACGCTGGACAGCCGCTTCATTGGAGCCGACAGCATCAGCATGGCGACCATGTAAGAGACAAAACCGCCGACCGTGGTTTCGTTCGACGAGGCTTGCTGGGTGGCGATGTAAACAATCACCGCCAGCGCCACGGCCGCCAACAATTGCAGAATTGGGCCATGCGCATTGGCGGCCACGGTCTGTTTCATGGCGAATTGGCGGGCGCGCTGAATCGCCTGACCAAACCGCGCTTGTTCATAGTGGGTGCCGTCAAAAACCTTGACCAGCTTGTGGGCGCCGATACTTTCTTCCAGCACATGCGTGATGTCGCCGATATTCTTCTGCATTTCGCGGCTGGTGTAGCGCAGGCGTTTGCTGGCGGCTTTGAAGATCCAGACCGAAAACGGGACGATGGCCAGCGTGACCAGGGTCAGTTTCCAGTTCAACCACAGCAGCCAGCCCATCAATCCGATGATGGACAGCGTGTCGCGCACCAGGGAAGTCACCACGCTGGTCGCCGATTCGGTGACCTGGGTGACATTGAATGCGACCGTCGCGACCAGTCGCCCCTTGGCTTGATCATCGAAGAAAGCGGTGGGTTGGGTGAGCAATTTGTTGAACATGGCGGCGCGCAAATCCATCACCAGTCGCTGGCCGACATAAGCCATCGCATAGCCGGAGATGAACATCAGGATGCCGCGCACGACAAACAGCGCGACCAGCGCAAACGGAACCCAACTGATGATCGCGGCATCCTTCTCGACGAAGCTGCCGTCCAGCATCGGTTTCATCAGCGCCGGCAGAAGCGGCTCCGTCGCGGCGAGCAGAATCATCGTGAAAATCGCGACGCTGAACATGCGCCACTGCGGGCGCACATAGGACAACAAGCGGAGATAAAGTGTTCGGCTTTCCATGTTGGGCGAGTGGGCGTCCGCGGGGCTTGGCGAAATCGCGTGTTGACGCGGGAAAATGCCGGCAATTATAGTGCGGGCATGCAAGCCGAACTTGATGCCCTCGAAACCAAGCTCGCTCTGATGTTGGAGCGGTATCGATCAATGCGCGATGAAACCCTGAAATTGCGCCAGCAGGTGGTCTCGCTGGAAAGCAATAACAAGCACCTGAGCGACAAGCTGGAAGCAGCGCGGGTCCGTACTGAAGCGCTGTACAACAAGTTTCCTGACTGATTTCCCGATGTGTCTTTAGCCTGAGGTTGAACGCATGGCCAACAACGTAAGCCTTGATGTCGCCATCATGGGTAGAGAGTTCCGGGTTGCCTGTCCGGAAGAAGAACGTGAGGGCCTGCTGCAAGCCGTGTCCTTCCTGGATCGCAAAATGCGCGAAATTCGCGATAGCGGCAAGGTCATCGGACTCGAGCGGATTGCCATCATGGCGGCAATCAACATCACGCACGACTATCTCAGTTCAAAGCCGATCGAACCCGATACCCGGGAATACCGCGAGCAGCTCGGTCAGATGAGCAAGCTGCTTGATCAGGCCCTGGCTTCTCAAGATAATCTGTTCTGAAACACAATTAGTTGAATTAACGCGCTGTTGCGTCATCAATCTCCCTGCTGCGTTTGCGAGGTCCGTAAATTCTTTGAACCGATAAGCTTTTGCTTAAGGTCGCGGGTGTCGTCCGCTGGTGTGCGCGTGGCATTACGTCCATGTACCCGAAGCGGTAGCCCCATGGCCGAACTTGGACCCCTGGGTTCAAGATCGCGGTCCGGACGGCGTAAGTGGGGAGACCCCTCTGCATGACCCCCAATCCTGAAGTTGCCATTGCTGAACATCGCATCGACAAGGCCGCGTTGCGCAAGCAATTACGCGCCCAACGCGCTTCGGTTTCGCCTGCCGCCCGTGTCATGGCCGGCAAACAGCTGGTGCGGCTGGCTTTGCGGCATCACTTGCTCGACCGTCGACGCAGCATCGGTTTCTATATGCCGTCGAAGAACGAGATCGACATCCTTCCGCTGCTGAAAACCGCGCTGCGCATGGGCGTGGCGTGTTACCTGCCGGTGGTGCCGCGACGGGCTCTGGTGAGAGCCGGGCGGCGCACTTTATGGTTCACGCGTCTGGTTGGCCAAGCAAAAAACCTGGATTCGACGCATCTTGGCTGGCGCGACAATCGCTATGGCATTGCCGAATATCTGCCGCGTGGCGTTCGTCACGTGCGCGCCAGGCAACTGGACGCGCTGCTCATGCCCTTGCTGGGCTTCGATAGCCAGGGTTGGCGTATCGGTATGGGCGGCGGTTATTACGACGCCAGCCTGGCCCACCTCAAGCGCAGGCGGCATTGGCGGCGGCCACATCTGATAGGCGTAGCGTTCTCGCTTCAGGAAGTCGCGCGTGCACCGAATGATCCCTGGGACGTGCCGCTCGACGGCATCCTGACCGAACGGGCTTTTCGCCGCACTCGCCGCGCTTGAACGCAAGTTCAGGCGATACCGGCGAGGCCGCAGCCAAACTGACTGATGGCTTGGTATAGATGATTGAACATGGTGTTCTCCTGAAACGATTTCGATGGATGCCATTACAGGCCAGAGCGCGCCATCGATCCAATGGATTGTCTAGAATGGCTTGATCTGCAACTTGGATCGAAATGCCATGACTCTGCAAGAACTGCGTTATCTGGTCGCGCTGGCTGATTGCGGCCACTTCGGGCAGGCCGCCGAAGCCTGTTTCGTCAGTCAATCGACGTTGTCCACCGGCTTGAAGAAGCTCGAAGATTTTCTTGGCGTGGTCGTGTTCGACCGTTCGTTGAAGCGCGTCACGCCGACCCCGATTGGCCGCGAAATTGTCGAATCGGCACGCCGCATCGTCGATGAATCCGCGCGTATCCGCGAGGTGGCGAGTTATGCCAAGGATCCGATGGACCGCACCTTGCATCTGGGCGTGATTCCGACCCTGGGGCCGTACTATCTTCCGCATGTGCTGACCCAGGTGCGCGCAGCGTTTCCCAAACTGCGTTTGTTGCTGCGCGAGGAAATGACGCCGCACATGCTCGAACATCTGGCCGACGGCAAACTCGAAGCGGGCTTGCTGGCCTTGCCGATCGATGACAGCAATCTGGAAGTTGCGCCGCTGTTTGTCGAACCGTTCCTGGCGGCGGTTCCGGGCGGCCATCCGCTGGCCAAGTTGAAATCGGTGAACATTGACGAACTCGCTGCCGCCGGTCTGATGTTGCTGGAAGAAGGCCATTGCCTGCGCGATCAGGCGCTGGAGGCGTGTCATTTGCAAGGCATCAAGAGCGAGGAGATTCGCGCCACCAGCCTGGAAACCCTGCGTCAGATGGTCGCCATGGGCCTGGGTGTGACGCTGATTCCGACGCTGGCCGGCGCCGGCATCAATGCCACCGGCGAGCAGGTGGTGTTGAAGCCGATCAGCAAGCCGGGCGCGGCGCGCAGCATCGGTCTGGTCTGGCGGCGACGTTCGCCGATGGCGTCCAGCATCGAGCGGCTGGCGGATATTCTGCGCGATCAGTTGCCGCCCGGCGTGTTACCAATCAAGTAAGCCGAAGCATGGTCGAGGCGGCGACGCTCAGCGCGTGCCGTACCACAGCACCGCGACCGCGATCAGGCCGATCAGCGCCCAGCCCAGGCGGTCGACGTAGCGATGCAGCATCGCCTCCATGCGTGCGCCGCCCCAGGCCATCAAGCCGGCAACCAGGAAAAACCGCAGGCCGCGTCCAACGAAAGACGCCACAGTGAATGGCAGCAACGCCATCGACAATGCCCCGGCGGCGATCGTGAATACCTTGTAGGGGATGGGCGAAAAGCCGGCGATGAACACCGCCCAGAAGCCCCAGCGTTCGAACCATTCGACAGCGGTCTGATATGCCGGCCAGTAGTGACTCTCCTGCAACCAGGGCTGCAGTGCATCGAAGGCGAAATAACCGATGGCGTAGCCGAACAGCCCGCCCGCTACTGAGGCGAATGTCGTAATCAGCGCGAAATAAAAGGCGCGGCGCGGCATGGCGAGGCACATCGGGGCCAGCATGACATCCGGCGGAACAGGAAAGAATGACGACTCGGCGAAGCTCAGGCCTCCTAAATACCAAGGAGCGCGGGGGTGCCGTGACCAGATCATGGCGCGGCTGTATAGCGGGGAAAATAATTTCATCTAAACCTCGAATGCTGCGCGACTGGGGGTGGTTATCCGACGGGTCAGGGCCTCACGCTCATCCGGTAAACCTTGCCTTCCATCATGCCCGGAACCCACAGCTTGCGCTGGTCGTCGAGGAACATGTCGGCGGGACCGGCAACCGGCGATTTCATCTCGGCGAGGCTGATCTTGGCCGTGCGCGTATCAAGCAGATGCAGAACACCGGCGGGTTCGAACTTGACCCAGTTCGAGATCAGCCAGCGGTTGGCGCCCAGATCGACGATGCCGTCGAAATAGCCGGAAGGGATCGGTTCGTAGGTTTTGTCGAGGCTGGCTTGAAAGCCATCCAGACGATAGCGTTTGACCTTGCCGTTTGGCTGCGAGTTGGTGCCCCATTCGACCAGCATCAGATGATTGCCGGCTTTCTTCATGCCGTTGGGACCTTTCGGTGGCGTGTCGAAGGTCATTTCGCTGAATGATTGCTTCGGCAAATCAATGATGAATACCTTGTTGATATCGGTCGCCGAAAGCAGCAGGCGGCGATTGTCATAGCGCGCGAAGCCGTTCAGAAAAACGCTGCCGGTGGCTGCCATGTCGAGCGAGAACACCGGTTTGCCGTCGCGCACGCGGAAACCCAGCACGCGATCGAGGTCGGCGACATAGAGCACGCCGTCCACCACGATCATGCCTTTCGGACCATTCAGCTTGTCTGCCCACTTCAGCATCTTGATGTTGCCCTGACGATCCAGATGCGAGATGAAACCGTCGCCGTCCTTGGCGGTTGGTTCCAGCTTGACGCCGAGATTGGAGACAAACACATCACCGCCCACCACCACCACGCTTTCCGGTGAGGAAAACCCGGCAACTGTCTTTTCCACCATCACGGAGGCGGCTTGCACCGCCGTGACCAGACCTAGCGACAACGCAACAGCAGTGGCAAGCGAACGCATACGACCTCCGGAAAAAGGATTCAGACGACGGCGCCGGATTCTTCCTTCGGCGGTTTGATGAAGTCTTCACGCGACACACCCAGCCACATGACGATCGGGCTGGCGACCAGCACCGAAGAATAGGTGCCGATGACGATGCCGATGGTCAGCGCCAGCGCGAAGCCGTAGAGCACCTCGCCACCGAGCAGCAGCATCGCCAGTACCATGATCTGGGTGGTGCCGCTGGTAATGATGGTGCGTCCCAGGGTGGCGGTCTTGGCGTTGTCCATGATCGCAGCGACATCGGTGATGCGGGTTTTCTTGAAGTTCTCCCGGATGCGGTCGAATACCACCACGGTGTCGTTGACCGAATAACCGAGGATGGCCAGCACGGCGGCCAGCACGGTGAGCGAAAAATCCCACTGGAAGAGTGACCAGACGCCGAGCACGATGAAGATGTCATGCGCGGTGGCAAACATGGCACCCAACGCGAAACGCCATTCGAAGCGCAACGCCAGGTACAGCACGATGCCGATCGATACCACCACCAGCGCCAGCGAACCGTCCTCCAGCAATTCGTCGCCTACCTGCGGTCCGACGAACTCGACGCGGCGCAGTTCGACTGCAGGCTGCTGCTGTTTCAATACCTGCAGCACCTTTTCCGACAACTGCGCCGAGGTGGTGCCGGCTTTCACCGGTAGCCGTACCAGCACATCGGTCGAACTGCCGAAGTTCTGCACTTGCGCATCGGCATAACCATTCTTGGCTAGATGGTTGCGGATCGACGGCACATCGGCGGCGGTCGGGTAGCCCATTTCCATCATCGTGCCACCGGTGAAATCAACCCCCAGATTGAGGCCTTTGGTGGCCAGCAGCGCGATTGAGGCGACGATGAAGAACAGCGAGAAAAAAATGGTGCTGCGCGCATAGCGCATGAACGGAATATCACGCTTGAGGTGGAAGAGTTCCATGCTGTTGTTTCCTTAAATCGACACTTTGGTCAGGCGCTTGGCGCGACCGTAAGTCAGGTTGACCACCGCGCGCGAGACGATCACCGCGCTGAACATGGAAGTCAGAATGCCCAGGCACAGGGTCACCGCAAATCCGCGCACCGGGCCGGAGCCGAGCCAGAACAGCGCGATGCCGGCGATCAGGGTGGTGATGTTGGAGTCCAGGATGGTGTTCCAGGCATGTTCATAGCCGGCGGTGATCGAAGCCTGCGGCGAATTGCCGTTGCGCAGTTCCTCGCGGATGCGTTCGGCGATGATCACGTTGGCGTCGATCGCCATACCCAGCGTCAATGCGATGCCGGCAATGCCAGGCAGCGTCAGGGTTGCCTGCATCATCGACAGCAGCGCCACCAGCAGGAACAGGTTGACCGACAACGCCACGACCGCCACGACGCCGAACAACTGGTAGTAGATGATCATGAACACCGCTACAGCGGCGAAGCCGATCAGCGTCGAATTCAGTCCGCGTTCGATGTTGTCGGCGCCGAGCGACGGGCCGACGGTGCGTTCTTCAACGATTTCCATCGGCGCTGCCAGCGCACCGGCGCGCAACAGCAAGGCAACGTCATTCGCTTCCTGGGTCGAATCCATGCCGGTGATCTGCACCCGCCCACCGCCGATTTCCTCGCGGATCACCGGCGCGGTGACCACTTCGGTCTTGCCCTTTTCGATCAGCAGGATCGCCATCCGCTTGCCGACGTTTTCCCGCGTCACGTTCTTGAAGATGCGTCCGCCGCGGCCGTCCAGATTGATGTGCACGGCGGCCTGATTGGTCTGGTTGTCGAAGCCGGGCTGAGCGTCGGTGATGTACTCGCCGGTCAGCACCACGGTTTTCTTGACGATCACCGGCTGGCCGTTGCGCTCGAAATACATTTCGGTGCCGAACGGCGCTTGCCCTGCAGCGGCAGCCTGCACCGTAGCCGGGTCTTGCATCTTCTCTTCATCCACCATGCGGATTTCCAGCGTCGCGGTACGGCCGAGGATTTCCTTTGCTTTTGCAGTGTCCTGCACGCCAGGCAACTGCACGACGATGCGGTCGATACCCTGTTGCTGGATCACCGGTTCGGCGACGCCCAACTCATTGACCCGGTTGCGCAGCGTGGTCAGATTCTGCTTCAGCGCGAATTCCTGGGTTTGCACCTGCGCGGTCTTTTTCAGGCTGGCTGTCAGCGCGGCTTCTTCACCGACTTGCGACTCATCCAAGTGCAGATCGGGATAAGCCTCTTCGATGGCGCGGCGCGCGGCGGCAAGTTGTTCCGCATCGCGAAAGCGCAGATTGACGCGGTCACCCTCGCGGCCAATCGCGGAGTAGCGCACTTTCTTCTCGCGCAGCAGGGTGCGAATGTCGCCCTGGTAACGCTCGGCCGCCTTTTCCAGCGCTTTCGGCATATCCACCTGGAGCAGGAAGTGGACGCCGCCGCGCAGGTCGAGACCCAGGTTCATCGGCAATGCCCCGAGCGAGGTCAGCCAGGCGGGAGACGCCGAAAGCAGATTCAGCGCCACGGTGTAGCCGGAACCAAGGCCGCTCTGCAGTGCATCCTTGGCCTTGATCTGGGTATCGGTATCGGCAAAGCGCGCTTTCACGCCGCGCGGATCGAGTTCAATCCCGGTACTGCTCAGGCCGACGGTTTTCAGTGCGGCTTCCACCCGTTGCAACAACACGGCATCGACCTTTTCCGTGGTCCGCACCGGCATCACCTGCACGGCCGGGACATCGCCGAAGAAATTCGGCAGGGTGTAAATGAAGGCGATGACCAGGGCCACGCCGATGAGGATGTACTTCCAGAGGGGGTAGCGGTTCATGTCTTGCTCGTGAAGGCTAAAGGGTAAAAGGGGAAGGGTGCGGGTCAAGGTTGCTGGCCTTGGCCCATCACCCTTCCCCCTTCACAAACGAATTAGATGTCCTTGATCGTGCCTTTGGGCAGGACGGTGGATACCGTGGCGCGCTGGAAATGCGATTCGACACCGCCGCCAATATCGAGCGTGATGTATTGGTCGGAAATCTTCACGACCTTGCCGAGCTGGCCGCCGGCGGTGATGACTTCATCACCTTTCTGAATGGACTCCTGCATCTTCTTGGTGTCCTTGGCGCGCTTCATCTGCGGCCGGATGATCAGGAAATAGAACAGGGCAAAGAGAACGATCAATGGCAGAAAGCTCATGATCGGATTGGGTTGCGCCGGATCGGCGGCGAAAGCGGGAGATATCAGCATGATGAAAAAAACCTGTAGAAAAAACCCGCGCATTCTAACAGGCCGATGTGACAAGCTCTTGTTCCTGAAAAACTTTCATCCGTTGGCGTTTTACGCGACGCCCTGCTGCCGCTGTGCCAGAAATTGACCCCGCCATGCCTCGAAATGTTCCTGTTCCAGCGCCTCGCGCAGACGCGCGGTGAAGTCCTGATAGAAATGCAGGTTGTGGATCGAGTTCAGGCGCGCGCCCAGCATTTCGCCGGAACGGTGCAGATGATGCAGATACGAGCGGCTGTAGTTGCGGCAGGTGTAGCAGTCGCATTGCGCATCGATCGGGCCGGTATCTGCCTTGAAGCGGGCATTGCGGATGCGCAGATCGCCAGTCCAGGTGAACAGCAGGCCATGCCGCGCATTGCGGGTCGGCATCACGCAGTCGAACATGTCGATGCCGCGCTCGATGGCGAACACGATGTCCTCCGGCGTGCCGACGCCCATCAGATAGCGCGGTTTGTCCTCCGGCAGACGATGCCCCATATGGTCGAGGATGCGCTCCATGTCCTCCTTCGGTTCGCCAACGGACAGACCGCCCAGCGCGTAGCCGTCGAAGCCGATTTCCGTGAGCTTTTCCAGCGAACGCTCGCGCAGGTCTTCGTACATGCCGCCTTGGACGATGGCGAACAAGACGTTTTTATTACCTTCGTGCGCCTTTTTCGAGCGTTCCGCCCAGCGCAGCGACAATTCCATCGAAATGCGCGCGGTATCGTGATCGGCCGGATATGGCGTGCATTCATCGAAGATCATCACGATGTCCGAGTTCAGCGTCTTCTGGATTTCCATGCTTTTTTCCGGCGACAGCATCAGACGTTGGCCGTCGATCGGCGAAGCAAACTTGACGCCCATTTCGCTGATCTTGCGCAAATGCGTCAGGCTCCAGACCTGAAAGCCGCCGGAATCGGTCAAAATCGGGCCGTTCCAGCGCATGAAACCATGCAGGCCGCCATGCGCGGCGATGACTTCCTGACCTGGGCGCAGCCAGAGATGGAAGGTATTGCCGAGGATGATCTGGGCGCCGAGATCGACCAGTTCATGCGGCGTCACGCCCTTGACCGTGCCGACCGTGCCGACCGGCATGAACACCGGCGTCTGAATCGTGCCGTGCGCGGTTTCCAGCCTGCCGCGACGGGCCTTGCCGGAACGATGAGTGACCTGAAATTGCATAGGAGTGAGCCGATAAATGCTTGAACGTATGAGGGGCGCGAGTTTAATGCCCGTCTGGCTGTTTGCCGTCTCGCTGGCAACGATACTGGAAACGCAGGCGAATGAAGGTTGCACGCCTGATCAGGCGAAGCAGATTCAGATCGGCCGCCAAATCTTTGCCGTCGAAGTCGCCGCCACCCGGTCGGAACGCGAGCGCGGACTTTCAGGACGTGCTCTGCTGAAGCCGGGAACCGGTTTGTGGTTCGTCTTCCCTGAGCCCGACAGGTATGGCTTCTGGATGCGAGACATGCGTTTTCCGATTGACCTGGTCTGGGTCGGTCCTAATTTGAAGGTAGCCGGCGCAGTGACACTGCAACCGTGCGTCGATAAAAACTGTTTGATTCACTACGCCCCCAGTCGTGTCGCCTATGTCCTTGAAGTGAATGCCGGCGAGTTCGCCGGTAAACAGGGGGATCCGGTGGCTTGGCGTTGCTTGCATGAGAGCTTGAATTGAAGGTTTGAACCTGAATCCCGCGGTTGACCGCGTCGTAGGAGCGTCCGCTTGCGGCGCGAACGTGGTGGGATCGGCCCGCAAACGGTGCCTCCTACAGCTTTGCTATCTCACCCGATGGGGGCATGGAAAAACCGGGCACTCGCCAGTATTTACGCGGCTTACCAGAGATGAATCAATGGTCAACTGAGGTTTCAGGTTGAAACCCCAGCACGCTTTTCATGAACGATTTCAGCAAGATGTCGAGATCACGACAGGTGAAGGTTCGCTACCCATCGTTGCAGCGAGAAGCGCCATGCTTGCAAAGGTGACCGCCAAGAATTAGCTCACCTTACCCATGTGCGCATCCAGCGTGCCGATGCTGTCCGCGATCCGCTTCAGGTTCATCGCAGCTATTTTCGTTTTCCACATACCCAAACAAAAAGGCGCCCCGCAGGGCGCCTTTTCAGCTTGAAACCGCTTTCGCGGTATTACCAGCTCTGACGGCCGCGCGGCTTGGTGGCAGCCGGACGATGGTCTTCATTCTGGCTATGCGCGTTCTTGTAGGCAGGGCGAACTTCCGGCTTCGACCAGCTGCTGGTCTTGCGTGCTTCGCCAGATATTTCCGGACGCTCCCAGGAATGCGCCGGTTTGGCGGAAACCGGGCGCGCATCAGGCTTGTTCCAGCTCGGACGTGCATCGCGTGAATCCGACTTGCCTTGCCAACCGCCGCCGTTGCCAGCGGAAGCCGCCGGCGCGCCGAACGAATTGCCGCGACTGTCTTCGCTGCGGGCACGGCCAGCATAGCCTTGACCCTGGCCGGCGTTCTGGCCGGCCCAGCTGCCGCCGCGACCCTGATAACCGCCGCTGCTGGAACGCGGCTTGTTGCCCCAATCCTTGCCGCCGCCGGAACGCGGCTTGCCGCTGAAGCTGCGCTCGGGGCGCGCCTGCGGCTCATGCCCGGCAATCACGTCGACGCGCACAGGCTGGCCGGTATAACGCTCGATGTCACGCACCAGACCGCGCTCGCGGCCGGCGATGAAGGTGATGGCGATACCGGTACGACCGGCACGGCCGGTACGGCCGATACGGTGCACGTAGTCTTCCGCCTGACGCGGCGCGTCGAAGTTGATGACGTGGCTGATGCCGGCGACGTCGATACCGCGCGCGGCGACGTCGGTCGCCACCAGCAGCTTGATCTGGCCGTCACGCAGGCGTTGCAGGGTGCGATTACGCTTGTGCTGCGGCATGTCGCCATGCAGGGCAGCAGCAGAGAAACCCTGCTCCAGCAGGCTCTCTGCCAAATCGTCAGCGCTCATCTTGGTGGCGGTGAAGATCAAGCCCTGGGTCAGTTCGACATCGCGCAGCAGCACGTCGAGCAGGCGGCGCTTGTGGCCGACGTCGTCGGTAAACAGCAGACGCTGGTCGATATTGGCTTTGTGCTCTTCCTTGGTCGCCACTTCGATGCGTTTGGGAGACTTGGTCATGTTCATCGCCAGCTTGCCGACCATGCCGTCCAGCGTGGCGGAGAACAGCAGGGTTTGACGCGACTCCGGGGTCTTCGACACGATGTGCTCGATGTCTTCGATAAAGCCCATGTCCAGCATGCGGTCGGCTTCGTCCAGCACCAGCACTTCCAGACGCGAGAAGTCGATGCGGCCGCGTTCGATATGGTCGATCAGGCGGCCGGGGGTCGCGATCATCACTTCCGGGTTGTAGCGCATGGCTTGGAACTGCGGGCCGAACGGCGCGCCGCCAACCAGACAGACAGTGCGCAGCTTTTTGATGCCGGCGCCGTAGATGGCGGCTTGTTTTTGGACTTGCAACGCCAGTTCACGGGTCGGGCACAACACCAACAAACGCGGGCCAACGCCAGGCAACTGGGATGGTTCAGCCAGCTTGTGCAGGCTGGGCAGCAGGAAGGCTGCGGTCTTGCCGCTGCCGGTGTGGCTGGAGACCAGCAGGTCGGAACCGGCCAAAGCGGCGGGCACGGCTTCCATCTGGACTTGCGTCGGATCGGTATAGCCGGTGGTTTCCAGACACTTCAATACGATGGGGTTGAGACCCAGATCAGCGAAACTCATGTAAATCCTTTCGATACCTGTCCCTGCCGGCCTTTTCGGGGCAAGCAAAAGACAAAACGTCCCGTCGGGGGACGAAAACAGAAACGCGCTGGCCGACAATTTTTCGGCCGTGTCGATTCTCGCGAAACATCGGCGCCAACCGAATGCCGCGAAGCCGAATCGACAGAAGCGAATTCTGTGGAAAGGATCAGGTGAGGTCGGGGACGATGGGGCTGTGAAAACAGTCCCGTGGGCTAGATAAAACAACGATCAGGCGATCGCGAAGCCAACTACTGCATTGCACAACGGCGCGCACTATATTAGAAAACACTGTGAGTGGACAGCGTTTATTGCAGTGCCGCAAGCAAATACCTAATTCAGGCGTTCAATCAGCATCGCATCGCCATAGCTGAAAAAACGGTATTCCTGCGCCACAGCATGCGCATACGCCTGACGCAGCAGTTCACTGCCACCAAACGCCGAGACCAGCATCAGCAGCGTCGATTTCGGCAAATGGAAGTTGGTCAGCAGCCGTTCCACCACATTGAAACGGTAACCCGGCGTGATGAACAGATCGGTCTCGCCTTCGCCGGCCAGCAAGGTGCCGGAACGGGCGGCGGATTCGAGCGCGCGCAGGCTGGTCGTGCCCACCGCGCAAATCCGGCCACCGCGTTGTTGCGTCGCCTGGATTGCCGCCAGCGTCACATCGGGAATCACGTATCGCTCGCTATGCATCACATGCTCCGCAATCGTTTCGACGCGCACCGGCTGAAAGGTGCCGGCGCCGACATGCAGGGTGACAAACGCCGTTTCAACGCCTTGCGCGCGCAACGTCGCCAACATCGCCTCATCGAAATGCAGGCCCGCCGTCGGCGCCGCCACGGCACCGGGATTGCTGGCATAAACCGTCTGATAACGGGTGTCATCGTCGCCTTCGGCAGCCCGGTCGATATACGGCGGCAGCGGAATCGCACCATGGCGATCAAGCCACTCCAGCACCGTATGCGCCGGGTCGAAAGCAACCCGAAACAGATCGCCTTCGCGCCCGGTTACGCGTGCCGGAATCGCATTGGCAAAACGAATTTCCGCACCAAGTTTAGGCGACTTGCTGGCGCGCATGAACAACAGCGCCTCATGTTCGCCCAGCACTCGCTCGACCAGCGCTTCAATCTTGCCGCCGCTGGATTTCTCGCCATACAGGCGCGCCTTGATTACCCGGGTATCGTTGAACACCAGCAAATCGCCGGGGCGAAAGAAACTCGGCAACTCGGCGAACAACCGGTCGGCATAAACCTCATGCGGCGAATCGATATGCAATAACCGGCTGGCATCCCGCCGCGCCAGCGGATAACGCGCGATCAGCGCATCGGGCAACTCGTAATCGAAATCACTGGTTTTCATGAGGCCGCGGATTATACGTTGCCCAGAATGCGCCCCTTCAGCCATAATCGCCGCCCATTCCAGCCCCGATGGCGGAATCGGTAGACGCACTGGATTCAAAATCCAGCGCCGCAAGGCGTGCCAGTTCGAGTCTGGCTCGGGGCACCAATAAGCAGTTCAAAGCAGTTCAAAGCAGTCCAAGAAAGTCCATAAGCCCCTGAAACTAGGGGCTTTTTTGTTTATATCTTGTTTTTTCCCGAAGTGTTCCGGCTAAAACTGATCATCTGCGCAGCCAATCCGGGCTGACCGCCGACAAGCTCAAGACGCTGCAAGAAAAGACCTTCTACGGCAAGGAAAAGAAGCCGCTGGCCTGCGTGATCGCGATCATGAACATGATCCTGCACGGCATCGAAGCGCCCAACATCATCCACACCAACACCCTGGCCGAGAACCTCGCCGACATTCAGGACAAGGACCGCATGGACGTGATCCTCGCCAATCCGCCCTTCGGCGGCGGCGAGCGCAAGGAAGTGCAGCAGAACTTTCCCATCCGCACCGGCGAAACCGCCTTCCTGTTCCTGCCACATTTCATCAAGATGCTCAAGGCCGGCGGCCGCGCCGGCGTGGTCATCAAGAACACCTTTTTGTCGAACACCGACAACGCCTCGGTGAGCCTGCGCAAGCTGCTGCTGGAGTCCTGCAACCTGCACAGCGTGCTGGATTGCCCCGGCGGAACATTTCAGGGCGCGGGCGTGAAAACCGTCGTGCTGTTTTTCGAGAAGGGCTCGCCAACGCGCGAGATTTGGTACTACCAGTTCGACCCCGGTCGCAACATGGGCAAGACCAACCCGCTCAATGACGCCGACCTCGCCGACCTCGCCGAGTTTGTCGAACTGCAAAGGACCCGGGCCGACACCGCGAAAAGCTGGAGCGTCGATGCCGCGAACATCGACACGGCTAACTATGACCTGTCGGTGAAGAACCCGAACGGCGGCGAGGAAATCACCCACCGCACGCCGCAAGTCATCACGGACGAGATCGCCGCGCTGGATGCAGAGAGTGCGGAAGTGCTGGCGACGATCAGGGGGTTGCTATGAAACGTTCCGGCGCTAGGGAAGACACGCACTATCGGCGTAATCACATAGCAGGGATTTTGCAGACAGCATCTGCAAAATCTAGTGGTATTGAAATTTCCCAGACGCCGTCTGGGAAATTTGCAGTAAAAAGTCAGACAGTGTCTGACCAATTGCCTCAAGAAAACACAAAGACTTTCCAAATTGTCCAGACACCGTCTGGACAATACACAGCTGTTCGCCCTGAGTCGGGAGCTTGTCGAACGATCGAAGGGCTTATTCAGCTCTTCCTTGACGTGAAATAAAGTACCCCCGTTCGCCCTGAGCTTGTCGAAGGGCATCTCACCAGCCCCGTTCATCCTTCGACAAGCTCAGGACGAACGGAAGATGAGGTGTCGCGATGAAGGCGGGGTGGGCGATTAAGCCTTTGTGTGAAGTTTGCACATTGCAGCGCGGGCTTACCTATGCAAAGACCGACGAGGTCGAGGAATCAAACAACATCGTTCTACGCGCCACGAATATCGACCGTAAGCGTCCAACGGCCCCACCTACAAATCCCCTTAAACCTCTGAGACCTTGCTGCATTTTCAAAGGAGCGGGGAATGACGAAGCAAGAAAGGGCGGAAGCCTGGCGCGGGCATCTTGAAAGCTGGCACAAAAGCGGT
>JBBQQT010000017.1:0-37501 GCA_038215555.1 Burkholderiales bacterium
CGGGATAACCGGTATGGCGGTAATACGTCTTGCCCTCCGCCTTGTTGCCGGTCACACGGATTTTGTCGACGTTTACCACGACGATGTAATCACCGGTATCCACATGGGGAGTAAAGATGGCCTTGTGCTTGCCACGCAAGCGACGGGCGATCTCGGAGGCCATACGGCCGAGCACTTTGTCAGTGCCGTCCACCAGATACCAGCCGTGCTGGACCTCGTGGGGCTTGGCGGAGAAGGTTTTCATGTTGCGATCCAAAATGGGGACTTCAGAAGAGCCGTGGATTTTATGGTGCTTGCTTCACCCTGTCAAACGCGGCTTGTCGCCAAAATACAAACGGCAGGGATGGCGATAGAAAAATCGGGATAATCATCCCATGTCTACCTCCTGGCTCATGACCAATCTGATCGCCGGCTTGCTGTTGCCGCCGATATCCCTCCTGATCCTCGGATTGATCGGACTGGCCATGCTGAAGCGGCACCGCGCCCTCGGACGTGGCCTGATCGCCATCAGTCTGATCATGATCTGGCTATTGTCCACACCCTGGATTGCCAGCTTCCTGCTTGACAGTCTGAAACCAGCCCCAACCGCGCTGACTGGCAAGGAAGCTGACGCCATCGTCATTTTGGCAGGAGGCAGCATCAAGGATTCGATCGAATACGGCGGCGACACGCTTGGCCGCTTCACACTGGAACGTGTGCGTTATGGCGCCTGGCTGGCGAAGCGACTGGGCAAGCCGATTCTGGTCACCGGCGGCGCGCCGATAGGCGGCAAGCCAGAGGCGGAAATCATGCGCGACAGCCTGATCCTTGAATTTGGCGTCAAGCGCGTGGGTTGGGTGGAATCCGCTTCCATCAATACGCGTGAAAATGCGCGCTATTCGGCGCATTTGTTGAAACCGGAAGGCATTGAACGCATCTATCTGGTGACCAACGCCTGGCATCTGGCGCGCGCCATTCCGGAATTCGAGATGTTGGGTTTCAAGGTCATTCCGGCCGGAACCGGATATTCGCTACTCCAGCCGCTGGATCCGCTCGATTTCCTCCCCAACGGCAAAGCCCTGCATGAAAGTTGGCTCGCCTTGCATGAATGGCTAGGCCTGCTCTGGTACCGTATCCGTCACTAAACCATTGAGGAAAAATGATGAAATCGCGCGTCAAATGGGTTGAAAACGTCTGCTTCATGGCTGAATCGGAAAGTGGCCACGCCATGATCATGGATGGCTCACCCGATATTGGCGGCCGCAACATGGGGCCGCGGCCGATGGAAATGCTGCTGATGGGCGCCGGCGGCTGCACTTCGGTGGATGTAGTCATGATCATGCAGAAAAGCCGTCAGGACGTGACCGGCTGCGAGGTGGAAGTCAGCGCCGAGCGGGCGACCGATCATCCCAAGGTGTTCACCAAAATCCACATGCACTTCACCGTGCGCGGGCGCAATCTGAAGCCGGAAATCGTCGACCGGGCGATCAAACTGTCTGCGGAAAAATACTGTTCGGCCAGCATCATCCTGGGCAAGACCGCCGAAATGACGCACGACTTCGAAATTATCGAAGAGCCAGCCAGCGCAAACTGAATATCGCTTGAACGGCAATCTGCCGTTCAAGCCTCGGCGGCAGCGTCCACGATGTTCATTCCTCTTCCAACCACTCCAACGCCATGCTCGGATCGTCGAACACGCGCAACTCGGCATCGACGAACAGGCGATTCAGCCAGGATATCCAGATCATCCACTCGTCGCTGGTGACCACCGCAATTTTGCGGAAATCGTAGCGATGCTCGCGTGAAAAACGGATTTCCTCCCACACCACATCCAGCGTGTAGCCCGTCATGTCGCGCAGGTCGAGGAGCAGGTTGACGCCACCCTCGAAGGTGATGCTGTGCTCGACGTTCTGCTCGAAATCCCGGTAGTCGGCCAGCGTAAATTCGCCCATGACCGAAGCGGATATCAGATTTTCCCGAGTGTTGATGGCGATCATTGCGCGGTCCTTTCATTGAGTTGTGCAGCCAGCACGCCTGCCAGCACGGTCATTGCGATACCCATCCACGCCATTATCGGCATTTCCACAGCGAAGACCAGAACATCAAGGATGCTGGCAAAGACCACCGTGCTGTAGGCAAAACTGGCCACCACCACCGTTTGGCCGGTGCGATAGGCGCGCGTCATCGCCAGCTGGCCGAGGGTGGCGAAAACGCCGAGCGCAAGAATCAAGCCGACCTGATCCAGATTGATCACCGGATGCCAGCCGCCGTCGAGGCTGGCCAGCACGCTGGCGCCAAGGCCGCAGACCAGTGCAAACCAGAACACCGTGCGCCATTCCGGCTCATGCAAGCGCCCCAGTTTGCGCACATGGATGTAAGCAAACGCGGCCATGACGCCGGAGAACAGGCCAACCAGGCCGGCGACCAGATCGCTCGCCGGTGTTTGCCAAGGCCTTAGCAACATGAGAACACCGACAAATCCGGCTGCCACCGTGACATATTGCGCCGGCCTTGGGCGCTCGCCCAGTTGCCAGGGCATCAGCAGCGCGAGAAACAGCGGCGAGGTGTAATTCAGCGTCATCGCCACCGCCAGCGGCAATCGCGCCAGGGCGTAAAAAAAAGTCACCAAGGCGACAAAACCGATCAGGCCGCGACGAATCTGCAGGCCGGTATGCGCACCAAGAATCGCTAAATTTCCGCGCAACCCCTGATGCAGCGCTTGATGCAACAACATGCCACCCAGCATCAGCAGCAAACCCACCAGCGAACGGTAGAACACCATTTCATGACTGGAAAACCAGGCCACCCCGAGTTTGACGAAGACGCCCATCAGCGCGAAACAAGCCCCGGCGAGGAGCATCCAGGCGGAACCCATGCTCAGTCTGAAACCCGGGCTTCGGTGGTCAGTTCCGGCGCCTGCAAAACACGCGTTGCCTGATCCAGCGTCACGCATTCGGCCAATGATTTGCCTTCCGGCGCCACCTGCAACTCCTCGAACTTGCGCGCCGTCACCAGCACCCGCGTTTCCAACGAACCGGTGGCGTCGTTGTAGGCCTTCACCGCCTGGCCCAGGTTCTTGCCGACGCTGTTCCAGTGTTCGCCCAGCTTCGCTAAACGCTCATACAACAATGCGCCAAGCTGGCTGACCTGACGCGCATTCTCGGCCAGCGCTTCCTGACGCCAGCCGTAATACACCGCCTTCAGCAAGGCCAGCAGCGTGGTCGGCGTCGCCAGAATCACTTTTTGCGCGCTGGCGTATTCAATCAACTCCGGGTCTTGCTGCAAGGCCGCGCTGAAAAATGCCTCACCGGGCAGGAACATCACGACAAACTCCGGTGACTGCTCGAACTGATCCCAGTAGCTCTTGCCAGCCAATTGCTGGATATGCGTGCGCACATGTTGCACAAAACGCGCCAACGCACGGCCGCGCGCGTCTTCGTGTTCTGCCTCCACCGCCTCCAGATAGGCCGACACCGGCGCTTTCGAGTCGAGCACCAGCGTCTTGCCGCCGGGCAGACGCACCAGCATGTCCGGCCGACGGCCATCACCACTGCTTTCCTGCTCGTAGAAATCGCAGTGTTCCAGCATGCCGGCCATCTCGACCACCCGCTTCAACTGCACCTCGCCCCAGCGACCGCGCACCTCGGGCCGACGCAGCGCGGAAACCAGGCGACCGGTTTCCTGCTTCAATTCCTGCTGCGCGCCGAACAAGTTTTTTACCTGCTCGCTAAGTTGGCCATAACTTTCCGCGCGCGCCTTTTCCAGCGCCTGGGTCTGTCCGGCCAGCTTGGCCAACTCCTCCGACAACGGCTTCACCAAGCCGGCGACCGCTTGCTGCCGGGCGGCCAGATCGCCTTTTGCAGTTTCCTGGAACAGCGCCAGATTCTGCGTCGCCAGATCAAGAAACGCCTGGTTGTTGCGTGCCAACGCTTTTGCCGACAAGGCATTGAACGCATCCGCCAATTGCGTTTCCGCTGCCGCGACCAATAACCGCCGCTCTTCGCCGCTGCGCCGCTCCTGTTCCAGTTGCCGTTCAATTTGCAACTTCAAACCGGCAACCTGTTCGCGCAATTGCGCCGTATCCGCCAGCCAGCGGCCACGCTGCCAGAACAGGAACAACAGCCCGAGCGCCAGACCGGCAAGCGCCGCAAACACGATTTCCATATCAATCCCCCAGTCGGGGTGATGATAACCTCGGCTCGACGCATCACGCGGGTTGAACTCGCCCGCATCCTCAGTCACGATGCGGGCCCCTTGTTCAATCCTTGTTAAATCTATCCAACGTGTCCGATCACTTCGATATTGTCATTCTCGGCGGCGGCCTCAACGGCGCCGCACTGGCCAGTGCATTAAAAAACGGGCCGCATAGCGTCGCCCTGGTCGAGCCACAGCCGCCCGCCCCAATCGGCCCGGATAGCGTCTGGGACAGCCGCATCTATGCTTACAGCCCGGGCAACGTCGAATGGCTGCAAAGCCTCGGCGGATGGCGGGAACCGGTGCGAGCGCAGGCGGTTTACGCAATGAAGATTCATGGCGACACAGCCGGCCGTCTGACCTTCGACGCCATCGACGCCGGCCTGCCGGAACTGGCCTGGATTGCCGAGAACGGCCGCCTGCAAAGCGCGCTGTGGCAAACCTTGATCGGGCATCCGAATATTCGCCTGCTGAATACGCCCGCCAACGCGGTGACCTGGGATGTCGGCGACACCCCGCGCCATCAATTGCATCTGGGCAACGGCGACACGATCACTACCGACCTGCTGATCGGCGCTGATGGCGCGCTGTCCTGGCTACGCACACAGGCAGGTATCGGCTTTGATGAAGAAGATTACAAACACATCGGCGTCGTCGCCAATTTCGAAATCGAAAAGCCGCATCGCGGCAGCGCTTATCAATGGTTTCGGCCGGATGGCGTGCTCGCCTATCTGCCGCTACCGGGCAATCGCATCTCGATGGTCTGGTCGACGCCGCCGGAACATGCCGCCGAATTGAAGGTGCTGCCGCTGGAAGATCTGGCACGTCGCGTCACGGAAGCTGGCGCCAACGCACTCGGCAAGCTGACCTGCATCACGCCCGCCGCCGGCTTTCCGCTCAAGCGTCGACGTGCACATGAATGGGTGCGGCCGGGCCTGGCATTGATTGGCGATGCCGCGCATACCGTACATCCGCTGGCGGGTCAGGGCGTCAACCTTGGCTTCCGCGATTCACGCCTGCTCGCCGAAGTTCTTTCAAGTAGCGGCAATGCCGGCGAAATCGGCCGCCTGACGGCTTATGCCGCGCGGCGCATGGAAGATGTCGCCTCGATGCAATTCACCACCGGCAACCTGAAGAAACTTTTTGCACGTGACGACAGCCTGAGTAGTGCGCTGCGTAACTGGGGCATGAGCTTCGCCAACCAGATTCACCCGATTAACCAGGCATTGACCCGCCACGCGGTCCTTTAAATCTCAACATCCTTTTTGGAGTTTTCATGAAACACATCCTGTCCGCCTTGCTGCTGGCTTTCATTACCGTATCTTTCACCGCCAATGCCCAGGCGGCAGACAGCGATATCAAGAAAGCCATCGAAGGCAGCTTTCCAGGCACCAAGATCACCAGCATCAGCAAATCGCCGATCAACGACATTTTCGAAGTGGTCACCCAAAGCCCGCGGGGCCCGCTGGTGATCTATGCCGACTCGATGGGCCAGCACCTTCTGATCGGCGACCTGCTCAACGTCGCAAGCAAGCGCAATCTGACCAGCGAACGCATGGAAAAACTGACCGCGATCAAATGGGAAAGCCTACCGCTGAAGAATGCCATCAAGGTTGTCAAAGGCGATGGTTCGCGCAAACTGGCCGTCTTTTCCGACCCGGATTGCCCGTATTGCAGGAAGGCGGAAGTCGAATTCGCCAAGCTGGATAACGTCACCATCTACACCTTCGCCTATCCGCTCGCGATGCACCCGGACGCTGGCCGCAAATCGAAACTGGTCTGGTGCAGCAAGGACCGCGCTCAAGCCTGGCTGGACCTGATGCTGAAAAACGTGGTGCCCAGCGGCAAAGCCGACTGCGACAACCCGATCGAGGAAAACCTCGCTCTAGGCGCCAAGCTGCGCATTGACGGCACACCGGCGTTGATTTTCGAGAATGGCAAGCGCATCCCGGGCTATGTCGATGCCACGCGACTGGAAACCATGCTGGATGGGACTGAGGTGCGCAAGGTCGGCTCCAGGAACTGAGATCGCCGTTGCTACAAAAAAGGGTCCGGCGAGGTAAATCTCACCGGACCCTTTTTTTCTGCGCTGTCTGAACTGGCGAAAATACAAGCCAGTTGCAGGAAAGGCCTATAAACGCAGACCTCGAACTACCGCGCTGCAAGCAATGCGTGATTCTCAATAGAAGCGATCATCCACAGACGCTCCTTCCCGAATCAGTTTTTGCGCTTCTCGCGCCAACGCGCGCATCACCGTCGTAGCGGTTTGCATCCCTTCCGCCGCCATGCCACCGACGACCGGCGCCACCTTCGCGGCCAGTTGTTTGGCATCGATGCCTGGTATCAAATTGCACGAACCACCACCGGCATTCGCCATGCTGCCCATTCCACCCATTCCACCCATTCCACCCATCATTCCCTTTCCGACGGCCCTGCTGCCTTCCAGAAACCCACGCTGGAATTGCACCGCTTCCCACTGTTCACGCATCAACTTGCCAGCCTGCATGGGAGAAATTTCGCCGGTGCGCAAACCTTGCTCGATACGTTCCATCTGCTGATTCAGACGCGCTTCCATCAAATTCATCATCGCCGCGCCGGCATCGCCATTGCTCATGCGCAGCGCGGTGTTGGCCGGGTTAGCCTGCGGCGCAGAAGCAGAACCGAAAAAGCACGATCCGTTATCGGCATGCGCCAAGCCAGCGCCCAAAGACAAAGAAACCAGCGCGCAAAGGCTTAAAGTTTTCAACATCGAAGTGGTTTTCATGACATGACTCCTGAAAGAATCCCGCTTGGCGGATGCGAAGCAGGTGAAGCCAGTCTGAGCACTGCGTGTAAGCCGAACGTGTGCGGTCTGTAGTAGAAATGTAATGAGATGTATCAACCAAGATGAGCCAGAAGTCATTCGACGCTGCGCGATTTGAACAGCCCATGTCTTGAACAACCACTATCTCAGGCGAGACAAGGTTGCACGCTGGCGGACACGAGATTGGCCGCCATCTAAAAAAACCTCGGCCTGCGCCGCGAATCCGGCGCCCGCTTCTTTCATGGTTACGACGCCGATACGGAAGCTTGCTGGCAAGAATTCTGCGTCTGGCTGGAAACATTGAGCCATCAAACCGAGCAGATCGAGCGCGCAGAACACACCGCTCAAACACTGTTCAGCAAACTCGAAACCTTGCTCAGTGCTGGCTGACGAAGCAGGCCAGCGGTGACGGCTTCCCCTTTTTGATACGATGCCGCTTTTGGAATGATCCGGTGGTATCGCACTGCGCTGGCTTGAACGTAAAAATACAAGCGAAAAAGCGTCAGAGAACCATTCTTACCGAATAAATACGATACAAATCAACAGGATATTGATTTTATGCTGCTCATGATCGACAACTACGACAGCTTCACCTACAACCTCGTGCAGTATTTCGGCGAGCTGGGTGAAGATGTGCGCGTGCACCGCAACGATGAAATTACCGTAGCCGACATCAAGTCGATGCAGCCGGATCGCATCGTCATTTCACCCGGCCCGTGCACGCCAAATGAAGCCGGCATTTCCGTGGCCACCATCACCACTTTCGCCGGCCGCATTCCGTTGCTCGGCGTCTGCCTGGGTCACCAAAGCATCGGCCAGGCGTTCGGCGGCAAGATCGTGCATGCCAAGCAACTGATGCACGGCAAGACTTCGCCGATCCATCATGCCGACATCGGCGTGTTTCGCGGCCTGCCGAATCCGTTCACGGCGACGCGTTACCACTCGCTGGTGATCGAACGCGAAAGCCTTCCCGATTGCCTGGAAATCACCGCCTGGACCGATGACGGCGAGATCATGGGCGTGCGCCACAAGACGCTGGCGGCGAGTTGTCCAGTTGAGGGCGTGCAGTTCCACCCGGAATCGGTGCTGACTGAACATGGCCACGCGCTGCTGAAGAATTTTTTGACGGAGACCCGCGCATGAAACCCCAGGAAGCGCTGCTGCGTCTGATCGAACATCGCGAGATTTTTCACGAGGAAATGCTGTCGCTGATGCGCCAGATCATGGCCGGCGAAGTCAGCCCGGTGATGATCGCCGCGCTGATCACCGGCCTGCGCGTGAAGAAGGAAACCATCGGTGAAATCACGGCAGCGGCCATTGTGATGCGCGAGTTATCGACCAAAGTGCCGGTGGCAGATGCAACGCATCTGGTCGATACCTGCGGCACCGGCGGCGACTCCGCCCACACTTTCAACATCTCCACCGCCGCCACCTTCGTCGCGGCCGGCGCCGGCGCGCGCGTGGCCAAGCACGGCGGCCGCTCGGTGTCGTCGAAGTCGGGCAGCGCCGATGTGCTGGAAGCGCTCGGCATCGACATCAATCTGTCTCCGGAACAGGTCGCCGTCGCCATCGCCGAAGTCGGCCTCGGTTTCATGTTCGCGCCCAATTATCACAGCGCCATGAAGCACGCAGCCCCCGTGCGCAAGGAGCTCGGCGTGCGCACGCTGTTCAACATCTTGGGGCCACTGACCAACCCGGCCGGCGCGCCGAATCAGGTCATGGGCGTATTCCATCCGGATCTGGTCGGCATCCAGGTGCGCGTGCTGCAGCGGCTGGGCAGCGAACGCGCGCTGACCGTGTTCGGCCGCGAAGGACTGGATGAAATCTCGATTTCCGGCGAAACCCTGGTCGGCGAACTGCGCGACGGCGAGGTGCGCGAGTATGTGGTCAGCCCGGAACAGTTTGGTTTGAGCACACATGACATCCGCGCCTTGCGTGTCGAGACAGTGGAAGAGTCGCGCGATCGGATTCTGAAAGCGCTCAACAACGAACCCGGTGCGGAACGCGATGTGGTCGCGCTCAATGCCGGCGCCGCAATCTACGCCGCCGGCATTGCTGATAGCCTGGCCGATGGTGTGGAGCGGGCGCAGGCGGCGATGGCCTCGGGTGTGGCGTTGGCCAAGTTGGAAGCATTGCGCGCGTTCGGCTGAACCCTGTAGGTGCGCCATGCGCACCATTCACGGTGAATAGGTGCGCATGGCGCACCCTACGGGTTGCTGGATTCCCAAATCCGACAGACTCGTAAACTGCGAGAAATAATCCAGCAGCCGCTGCGGCAGCCAGTCGAAACTGCCCGGAAACGGGCCGGTTACGAAACCAACGTGGCCGCCCTGTTGCGGAAAATCGAGTGTCACTTGCGCCGAAACTTGCGTCGAATCAGGCAGCGCCTCGGCCGGCATGAACGGATCGTTGCGGGCGTTGACAATCAAGGTCGGCACCCTGATGTGTTGCAACCACGGCTTGCTGGCGGCATGCCGCCAATAGTCGGCGGCATCGCGATACCCATGCAGCGGCGCGGTCACCAGCGTATCGAACTGTTCGATGCGCGATGCGGCGGCAACTGCTTGCCGGTCATACAACCCGGGAAATCGATCCAGTTTGGCCAATGCTTTCGGTTTCAGACTGCGCAGAAAATGCGCGCTGTAGATTCGACTCAAGCCGCGATCCAGCGCCGCCCCCGCCGCCGGCAGATCAAGCGGCGCGGAAACCGCCGCGCACGCCCGCACCACCTCGCCCGCCGTGCTGCCTTGCTCGCCCAGCCACTTCAATAACGCATTGCCACCAAGCGAAACACCGGCGGCATAAATCTGCATGGTGCCAGCTCGCAGCCGATTCAGGATATAGCCGATCTCCGCGCTGTCGCCAGAGTGATAAGCGCGCGGCAAGCGATTCGGCTCGCCGGAACAGCCGCGAAAATGCGCCACCACGCCGCGCCAGCCGCGTTGTCGCAGCGCCGCCATCAGATAGCGGGCATAAACGCTGTGCGAATCGCCCTCCAGGCCGTGAAACAGAACGACCAGCGGCACATCCGCCGGCACATTTTCCAACCTGTCGAGCCAATCCAGATCGATGAAATCGCCATCCGGCAACTCCCAGCGCTCGCGCCGATACGCCACTTGCGGCCGCGCCAGCGTCACCGCGTACAGTGTTTGCAGATGGCCGCCGGGTAGCCAGAACGGGGCGCTGAAAGTGGGCATTCGGAATCTCCGAGAGGAATATGCGATTGCGATTTGAGCCGAAGCGGCCTCGGCGCGTATATTCGCCCATCCCCATTCTCAACGCGCCCCGCCATGACCACCTACACTCGCGACGACCAGCTCGCCGTTCAGCCCGAAACCAATGTCGGCGGCAAGATCGAAACTTCCGGCGCCTATGTTGGCCACTTCACGCTGGCCAAGGAAAAGACCGCCAAGACCGGTACCAAGGGCATCGAATTCAACTTCGAGGCGGAAGACGGCCGCACGGCGCGTTATCTGTCGCTCTGGCTGACCCGCGTCAATGGCGAAAAGATCGAATATCCCTACAGCCTGCTGTCCGCGCTGATGGCCTGCCTGAACGTGAAAGACATCGCTTCCGAAACGGCCACCATCGACGAATGGAACGCCGCCGCCAGCATGATGATGCCGACCGAAGCGCAGACCTTTCCCGACCTGATGAACAGACCCATCGGCGTGCTGTTGCAGCGCGAGGAACGCGAATGGGAAGGCAAGACCTACGTCAGCATGAAGATTTCTCAGTTCTTCGACCCGAGCGACCGCAGCACGCCGGCCGAAATCATCTCCGGCAACCGCGCCGGCCATGCACTCGACAAGCTGGTTGGCAACCTGCGCGAAACCGTGGTGCGCAACGACGCACCACCGGCCGATGCGATGCCGAGCAACGGCACATCCAGTACCGGCAATGCGAATCCGTTCGCGGCAATCGACGAGGACGACGTACCGTTTTAATCATGTAGCGCCGGCGTCTCGCCGGCGCTACAAAACTACTTTTCCCCGGTTTGAGCCGCCCCGCCCCAGGCGCGTATATTCGGCGTTTCGTTCAACCGGCTGCCACCATGATCCGCGTCCGCGGCGCCCGCGCCCATAACCTCAAGAACGTCGACGTTGATCAGCCGCCGCACAAGAAGGCTGGTTACCGGCCTCTTTGGTTCGCGAGCCGCGACTTGTCTTGAATGCCTATTGGGCATAATCCCTTTACTACTCTTTTTCCGGAATCAATATGGCAAAGCCATCGAGACAACCCAAAGGCCCAAGTCGCCTGGCGCGTATCAGAGTGGAGGGGTTCAAATCCATCCATGAAAAGCAAACGCTCGAATTGGCGCCCTTGACGGTGTTGGCTGGTGCAAACAGCGCGGGCAAGTCGAGCATGATGCAGTCCCTGTTGCTGTTGAAGCAGACGCTGGAAGCACCGTTCGATCCAGGCCCCCTGTTGTTGTCGGGCCCGAATGTGAAATTCACGACGGCGGACCAGATGTTGTTTCACTGTGCGGGGGAAACCTGCCAGCGGGAATTTGCCTTTGAACTAGAGGCCGATAATGGCGCATGGGTGCGGTTGGTGTATTCATGCCCACCTGGGCAAGGAGTCACGCTTTCTGAAATGAAATATCGGGAAGACGCGAAAGATGCGGTCAAACGGGTTTATCCAGGTATAACCGCTGAGGAAATTATCACCTTTCTTCCCCCTTTCTTCGCACAGATTGCCGAGGATGCGGCCAAGAAGAAGAAAGAGCCGCTTCACTGGAACGTGGAGCGTGAGCGCTTTTTCCTGGGCTTCACGCTCAAGGATGAAAAGAACGCGCCGGCTCTTGTTTTCAGTGCGGGAAGCGTCGCCTCACCTGTCACAGCTTTTTTTCCACACATTGTCGGGGTGCTCCATTTGCCAGGTCTACGCGGCAATCCCAGACGCGACTACTTGACCACGGCCGTCGAATTCGATTACCCAGGCACCTTCGAAATCTATGTCGCCAGTGTCATCAACCACTGGCAAAAATCAGGCGATGTCCGTGTCAAGCAACTTGGTGAAGACCTGCGAGCGTTGGGACTGACCTGGAAGGTCGAGGCACGCAAGATCGACGACACGATGGTGGAGTTGCGTGTCGGTCGTTTGCCAGAGCCCCGCCGGGGAGGAGCAAAAGACCTAGTCAGCATTGCCGATGTGGGATTCGGCGTATCGCAGACCCTGCCGGTGCTGGTGGCGCTCAGAGCGGCGGAGCCCGGTCGCATCGTCTATCTGGAGCAACCGGAAATTCATCTCCACCCTAATGCCCAGGCGGCATTGGCTCGCATCGTCGCCGATGCTGCCCGGCGCGGCGTGATTGTGGTGCTGGAAACCCATAGTGCCATTCTGTTGCGATCTATTCAGACTCTTGTGGCAAAAGGCGAACTTGATCCAAATGCCGTCAATCTGAATTGGTTCACGCGCGATGACATCAACGGTGCCACTCAAATTCACCGGGCCATCCTGGATGAAAATGGCGCTTATGGAGATTGGCCGGAAAACTTCGACGATGTGGCGATCCAGGTGGAAAGCGATTATCTGGATGCCGTCGAACAGCGGCAGCAAGCATGAAAGCCTCGCTTTGCGCCATCGTCGTGGACGCTTCCATTGCTCAAGCGGCTGGTAAATCCGAACACCCGACTTCACAACATTGTCGTGCTTTCCTTGAAGCAATTCATAAGCACAAAAAATGTGTTTGCGTATTTACACCAGAATTGAATGCGGAATGGAAGCACCACGCTTCGCGTCTGTCCGTAACATGGAAATCCCGCATGATTGCGAAAAAACGCTGGTTGTTTGTGGCGCGTGGAGAGGAAATTCCGTTTGGAGAGGCGTTGATTCAATGTGCTGAAAACCTTGCGGGGCCAGACCAGAATGGCTTGCAAAAAAAGATCATTTCCGCGCTGAACAAAGACACCCATTTAGTCGGAGCCGCCGCCTCTCATGGCAAACGTGTGGCTTCATTGGATGAAGTGGTACGCGGCTATCTCCGCGCCTGTGCGGCCAAGGATGCCAATTTGAGCGAAATTGTTTGGGTCAACCCGAATATCCCCGATGAGCAAGCCTGCGAGTGGGTCGCTGCCGGCGCCCCTCTCGAAATGGTCAGAACGCTGGGCTTTGCACCATGATCCGCGTCCGCGGCGCCCGCACCCATAACCTCAAGAACGTCAACGTCGATCTGCCGCCGCACAAGCTGGTGGTGATCACCGGGCTGTCCGGTTCCGGCAAGTCTTCGCTGGCGTTCGACACGCTGTACGCCGAAGGCCAGCGGCGTTATGTCGAGTCGCTTTCCGCCTACGCACGGCAGTTTCTGCAACTGATGGAAAAGCCGGATGTGGACCTGATCGAAGGTCTTTCCCCGGCGATTTCCATCGAGCAGAAGGCGACTTCGCACAACCCGCGTTCCACCGTTGGCACGGTGACCGAAATCCACGATTACCTGCGTCTGCTGTTCGCCCGCGCCGGCACGCCGCGCTGTCCGCAGCACGGCATCGAACTCGCGGCGCAAACGGTTTCGCAGATGGTGGATACGGTGTTGCAGTTGCCGGAGGACACCAAGCTGATGATCCTGGCGCCGCTGATCGTCGGCCGCAAAGGCGAACAGCTTGGCCTGTTCGATGAACTGCGCGCGCAGGGTTTCGTGCGGCTGCGCGTCGATGGCGAGGTGTTCGACATCGACAGCCTGCCGAGCCTGGAGAAGAACAGGAAACATACCGTCGAGGCAGTGGTGGACCGGCTGAAAGTGCGGCCGGACATGAAGCAACGTCTGGCCGAAAGCTTCGAAACCGCGCTGCGCCATTCCGATGGCAAGGCGCTGGCGGTGGAAATGGACTCCGGTCGCGAGATGTTGTTCTCCGCCAAGTTCGCCTGCCCGGTGTGCGATTACGCGCTGCATGAACTTGAACCACGCATTTTCTCGTTCAACAACCCGATGGGTGCCTGCCCGAAGTGCGACGGCTTGGGCCAGATCACCTTTTTCGACCCGGCGCGGGTGGTCGCCTTCCCGCATCTTTCGCTGCCCTCCGGCGCGGTCAAGGGCTGGGATCGGCGCAACGCGTTCTTCTATCGCATGCTGGAATCGTTGGCGATGCACTACGGATTCGATCTGGAAACGCCTTGGCAAGACCTGCCCGTAGCGACGCAGCAAATCATCCTGCACGGCAGCGAACGTGAGGAAATTCCGTTCCTGTACTTGGGTGATGGCGGCCGCAAGGTGACCCGCAAGCATACGTTCGACGGCGTCATCCCCAGCCTGGAACGGCGTTACAAGGACAGCGAATCGCAATTGCTGCGCGAGGAATTGAGCAAGTTCATCGCCACTCGTCCCTGCCCGGAATGCGGTGGCTCGCGCCTGCGCATCGAGGCGCGCAACGTCACCATCGGCGGCTGGACATTGCACGACCTGTCGCGCCTGCCGATCCGCCAGTCGCTGAAGTTCTTTGAAGAACTGAAGCTGGAAGGCAACCGCGCCCAGGTCGCCGACCGAATCATCAAGGAAATCAGCGCCCGGCTGACCTTCCTGAACGATGTCGGCCTCGATTACCTGAGCCTGGACCGCTCCGCCGATACGCTTTCCGGCGGCGAAGCACAGCGCATCCGGCTGGCGTCGCAGATCGGCTCCGGCCTGACCGGCGTCATGTACGTGCTCGACGAGCCGTCCATCGGCCTGCATCAACGCGACAACGACCGCCTGCTCGGCACGCTGAAACACCTGCGCGACCTGGGCAATTCGGTGATCGTGGTCGAGCATGACGAGGACGCCATCCGCCACGCCGACTACATCGTCGACATGGGCCCGGGCGCCGGCGAACACGGCGGCGAGATCGTTGCCGAAGGCAAACTGGCCGACATCCTGGCCAACCCGAATTCGCTGACCGGGCAATATCTGTCCGGCCAGAAATCCATCCCGATGCCGGAAAGCCGCCGCAGCGCGCGCGAAGGTCGGGTGCTGAAGCTGATCAACGCCAGCGGCAACAATCTGAAGAACGTCACGCTGGAATTGCCCACCGGTATCTTCGTCTGTGTCACCGGCGTTTCCGGTTCCGGCAAATCGACGCTGATCAACGACACGCTGTACGCCATCACCGCCAACCAGTTGAACGGCGCCGCGCACGAACCGGCGCCGTTCGAATCCATCGAAGGCGTCGAATATTTCGACAAGGTGGTCAACGTCGATCAAGCTCCCATCGGCCGCACACCGCGCTCCAACCCGGCCACCTACACCGGCCTGTTCACGCCGATCCGCGAACTTTTCGCCGGCACGGTACAAGCGCGCGAACGCGGCTACGAAGTCGGCCGCTTCTCGTTCAACGTCAAGGGCGGCCGCTGCGAAGCTTGCCAGGGCGACGGCATGATCAAGGTGGAAATGCACTTCCTGCCCGACATCTACGTGCCGTGCGACATCTGCCACGGCCAGCGCTACAACCGCGAAACGCTGGAAGTGCAATACAAGGGCAAGAACATCCACCAAGTGCTGCAGATGACCGTAGAAGAGGCCTACGCCTTCTTCAACGCCGTGCCCACCGTGGCGCGCAAACTGAAAACGCTGATCGACGTCGGCCTGTCCTATATTCGCTTGGGCCAGGCCGCCACCACCCTCTCCGGCGGCGAGGCGCAGCGCGTCAAACTGGGCCTGGAACTGTCCAAACGCGACACCGGCAGAACGCTGTACATCCTCGACGAACCCACCACCGGCCTGCATTTCCACGACATCGACATGCTGCTGAAAGTATTGCAACGCCTGGTCGGCAACGGGAATACGGTGGTCGTCATCGAACACAACCTCGACGTCATCAAAACTGCCGACTGGGTCATCGACCTGGGCCCGGAAGGCGGTGAAGGCGGCGGCCGCATCATCGCCGAAGGCACGCCGGAACAGATCGCAAAGAGCAAGGCCAGCCATACCGGGAAGTATTTGAAGCCGGTGTTGAAACGATAGAATCCAGTGCAACTGAAGCATGGAAGGAACTGAATATGCCGGTTGTTTTTCGCTGGAAGAGCTGCAAGTTCTTCTTTTTCTAGAATGAAGGCGACCCGCGTGAACCATTACCTATCCACGTTCGTTGCCATGGAGCCCGCGCCAAGTTCTGGCTCGGGCCGGTGGCGGTGGCTGAGAACATCGGCTTCGCCGCACACGAACTCAGTGATATGACCCGCGTGGTCAGCGACGGACAATGTGAACCTGGCACTTTTTTCGAATCTATTCATCGCGATCATCGTCAACGCGATGCAGACCTTCAGCGAGGAAGAGCACCGCGATACTGCCACGGTGGTGGATCAGGCGCGTGAACACATCGAAACCGATCTGCACCACGAGATTCGTGAATTACGCACGGAAATCGCCGACTTGAAAACCTGCTGACCCGACCGCGCGAATGAGCGGCGTGCACCCGCACGATTTCCGGCTGGTTCGCATGCGCCGGCGGAGGCGTGTTCCCTTTACTACAAGCCGGCCCCTTTAATCTCCAAGAACTTAGCGTGGTCAGCCTCGCCCTATGCAGGGTAGGATTCAATCCAAACTCTGCAAACTCTGAGGCCCCAGCATGACTCGACTGGAAATCGCCAAGCTCCCCCTCCAAGAAAGGCTTCAGCTCATGGAGACCCTCTGGGATTCTCTCTGCCGAGAGCCATCGGGTGAGGCACCGATGCCGACCTGGCACCAGCAGATTCTGGATGACCGCCTCGCGCGCATTGACACTGGCGAGGAGCCCTTGATCCCCTGGGAAGAGGCCAAGCAACTGATTCGTGCTCAGACGGCCTCGCGCTGATGCGAGTCCGGATATCACGTTCGGCATCGGAAGACTTGCTCAACGGCCACGCATTCTACGAACGACAGCAGAGTGGCATCGGTGACTATTTCCTCGATAGCCTCTTCGCCGATATCGACGCATTGATGCTGTATGCCGGCATGCAAGCCAAGCCTGAAAGCCGCCTGCATAGGGCGATGGCGAAGCGGTTTCCGTTCGCGATCTACTACGATCTCGGCGACGGGCTGGTAACTGTGGTGGCGGTGCTGGATTGCCGACAGAATCCGGCTTCGATCATGGCGCGCCTGAAATTACAGTGAAACCATCCGTGGCAGCGCAATCTGAAATATCCGAATTGAATCGCCTGCTCACGCGACCTTGTGAATGACCGCTGCGCGCCCGCACGATTCCCGCCTGGTGCGCCTGGCCTGCCTGATCGCCGGCATCGTCGCGCTGGCGCTCGGCTTGGTCGGTATCGTCGTACCGGTACTACCGACGACGCCGTTCGTGCTGTTGGCGGCGGCCTGTTTTGCGCGCAGTTCGGTACGCCTGCATGACGCCATGCTGGCGCATCGCATCGCCGGGCCGATCATCCATGAGTGGCAGACTCATCGCGCCATGCCGCGTCGGGTCAAGCGTGTCGCCTACGGCCTGATGCTGTTATCTTTCGGCAGCTCGATGCTGTTGATGCCATCGCACTGGCATCGGTTGCTGCTCGGCGGCGTTGGCCTGATTCTGCTGTTTTTCCTGTGGCGCGTGCCAGTGCGGGAGATCGCAGCGGACGCGCCAGACACGCCAGACACCTTTTCCAATTGATCCAATCACCTGATGCCGCTCCACTTCTCCCACTCCGCACAGACCTCCGGTTGGACGCTGATTTTTCTCGCCTGGCTGGTCGCCAGCATCGCCACACTGGGCGCGCTGTTTCTTGGTGAAATCATGGGCTACACGCCTTGTGTGCTGTGCTGGTATCAGCGCATTGCCATGTTCCCGCTGGCGTTGATTCTGGCGGCCGGGCTGTTTCCGTTCGATCCGCGCGTCGTCCGTTACGCGTTGCCGCTGGCCTTGGTCGGCTGGGGATTGGCGCTGTTTCATTGGGGCGTCGCCAGCGGCCTGATTCCCGAATCCATCACCCCTTGTAGCCAGGGCGTGCCGTGCTCGGTGGAACAAATCGTCTGGTTTGGCTTCCTGACTTTGCCGATGCTTTCCGTGCTGGCTTTTTCCGTCATCATTGCGCTTTTATTAATCACTCACTTCAAGGTATCCGAATGAAGAAGA
Source organism: Burkholderiales bacterium (assembly GCA_038215555.1). Classification (GTDB taxonomy): domain Bacteria; phylum Pseudomonadota; class Gammaproteobacteria; order Burkholderiales; family Thiobacillaceae; genus PFJX01. The sequence goes on from JBBQQT010000017.1 coordinate 17,998, forward strand.
CCCTGTTCATTGCCGCAGGCATTCTCCTGCTGCTGGTTTTTGTCGTTGGCGCGCTTTACTTCAACGCTGAAAAAACCGACCAGGCCGGGCAGTTGATCGAGCAGAACCAGGCCGGACTGGTGCGCGATTATTCGCCGCAACTCGGCCCCACCGCCGCAAAAGTCCGCATTGTCGAATTCCTCGATCCGGCTTGCGGCACCTGCAAAAATTTTTATCCTTTCGTCAAAGATATCCTGACCACGCACCCGGAGCAGACGCACTTGACGCTGCGTTATGCACCGTTCCATACGAACTCCGATCAGGTTGTGGCGATGCTTTATGCCGCCGACAAACAGGGCAAGCACTGGGAAGTCCTGGAAGCCCTGCTGGCGTCGCAGGACGACTGGGTGAGCAACCATGTCGTGCAGCCGGAACGGGTCTGGCCGCATCTTGAAGGGCTGGGCCTCGACCTGGCACAACTCAAGGCCGACATGGCATCGCCGGCCATCGCCCAGCAGATTTCGCAGGACATGGCTGATGTGCAAACGCTGAACATCAGCAAGACGCCGGAATTCCTGGTCAATGGCAAACCTTTGCCGAGTTTTGGTTATGACCAGTTGAAAGAACAGGTCGACGAGGCGCTGGCGAGCGAATATCGCTAACTTTCATGGCTCGACGAGCCGCCCCTGATGCTGAAACCAGCAGTAGGTCGGGTCAGCGGTGTGTTTCACGTTAAGGGTTTGCTGATCATCTAGACATTCCCGCATTCACGGGAATCCCCGGATGTTTCGTCACCAACCAGCACCACCACCATCTTTTTTGTGCATTACAGCAAGATAGAATCTTGTTTCGCCTGGAGAAAATATCGTGCTTCGCAATCTATTCGCCCTTGCCTGCTTCCTGGTTCCCTCCCTCGCATTTGCCTCGCCAGAAGGCCAACGGCTTGATCTGACAGGCCACTGGATCGGCATCGTCGCTGTGAGCCTGTTTGTCGGCGCCTATCTGCTGGTGATGGCGGAAGAGTTCATTCACCTGCGCAAATCGAAACCGGTGATGCTGGCCGCCGGCCTGATCTGGGGCTTGATCGGCTGGATCTATGTGCAAAACGGCATCCCGCACAGCGCCGAGGTCGCCGTGCGCCATACCTTGCTGGAATACGCCGAACTGATGCTGTTCCTGCTGGTGGCGATGACCTACATCAACGCGATGGAAGAACGCCATGTCTTCGAGGCGCTCCGCTCCTGGCTGATCCGCAAGGGTTTCAGCCTTAAAGGGCTGTTCTGGGTGACCGGCACGCTGGCGTTCTTTATCTCGCCGGTGGCCGACAACCTGACCACCGCGTTGCTGATGGCGGCTGTGGTGATGGCAGTCGGTGGCTCGAACCAGCGCTTCGTGCTGCTGTCATGCATCAGCATCGTGGTCGCCGCCAATGCCGGCGGCGCGTTCAGCCCGTTCGGCGACATCACCACCTTGATGGTCTGGCAGAAGAACATCCAGGCCAGCAACGGCGCCATCGATTTCTGGTCCTTCTTCATGCTGTTCATTCCGTCGCTGGTCAACTGGCTGGTGCCGGCCACCCTGATGAGCTTTGCCGTTCCCAATGGCCAGCCAGAGGGTGGCGGCGTGCTAGTCGGCATGAAACGTGGCGCACCCACGGTGGTTATTCTGTTCCTGTTGACCATCGTCACTGCGGTCAGCTTCCATAATTTCCTGCACATGCCACCCGTGATCGGCATGCTGACCGGCCTGGCCTATCTGAAATTCTTCGCCTATTACCTGAAGCGAACCGGCGAAAACCATGCACCGGTGGGACAAGACAACGAAGATATGGGCAGCCCGGTCGCCTTCGATATCTTCCGCAGCGTGGCGCGCGCCGAATGGGACACGCTGTTCTTTTTCTACGGCGTGGTCATGTGCGTCGGTGGTCTCGGCTTCATCGGTTATCTGGCCATGGTTTCAGAAACCCTGTACGTCGGATGGGGAGCCACTGCCGCCAATGTTTCCATCGGTCTGCTTTCCGCCGTGGTGGACAACATTCCGGTGATGTTTGCGGTGCTGACCATGATGCCGGACATGTCAGTCGGGCAATGGATGCTGGTCACGCTGACCGCCGGCGTCGGCGGATCGCTGCTGTCCATCGGCTCTGCCGCCGGTGTCGCGCTGATGGGTCAGGCGCGGGGCGTCTATACCTTCTTTGGCCACCTGAAATGGACGCCGGTCATCGCGCTCGGCTATGTCGCCAGCATCTATACGCATATGTGGCTGAACAGCGCGGCATTTTGAGTGCTGCCCGCTGAAGGCATTTTTGTCGGGCATGGCAGCGCCCGACAAAGCGACTGGCGAACACCACACTTCCAGCATCAACTGGGCAGTTTCGGACTACACAGGCAAAATGGAACCTGCACAACACCCAAGTCGCATGCCTCAGGCATTGGTCGGCTGATGTATGGATATTGCTTTACTTCTGTTTCTGATTCTCCTGAACGGCGTTTTCTCCATGTCCGAAATTGCCGTGATCTCCTCCCGCAAGTCCAGGCTGCAAAGGCTGGCGGAGGATGGCAGCCCTGGTGCGCATTCAGCGCTTGAGTTGCACAACGAGCCCTCCAACTTTCTCTCCACGGTTCAGGTTGGAATCACCTCGGTGGGCATTCTCAGCGGCGCCATCGGCGAAACCGCGCTGGCCGACCCGCTGGCGGCCTGGCTGGGCCAGGCCGCGTTGATCGAGCCTTATGCCAAAGCGATTGCATTGACCGTGGTGGTGGTGGGCCTGACCTATTTCTCGGTCGTGGTCGGCGAACTGGTGCCGAAACGTCTTGGTCTGTTGGCGCCGGAAGGAATCGCATCCCTGATTGCGCGGCCGATGAACATGCTGTCGCACTTCTCCAAGCCGGTGGTCTGGCTGCTTTCCACCTCCTCCAGCGTGCTGCTGCGCCTGATGGGCGCCCGGCGCAAGGAAGAGCCGCCGGTCACCGACGACGAGATCTACGTACTGATGGGACAGGGCGCCGAAGCGGGCGTATTCCACGAGAGCGAACAGGAGATCGTGTCGAATGTATTGCGCCTGGACGATCAACGGATCGGCGCGATCATGACGCATCGTTCGGATATCTATCTGGTCGATCTGGACGAACCGGAAGAGGTCATCCGCAGCCAGATTGCCGATAGTCCGTTTGAACGCATCGTCATCTGCCGCGATGGGCTTGATCATGTGATCGGCATTCTGCGCACATCCGATCTACTGAAGGCCGCGTTGGCCGGTGCACCGCTTAACGTCGAGGAACACCTGCGCGCGCCGCTCTATGTTCCCGACAGCGTCTCCACTACGCAATTGCTGGAGAGTTTTCGCCAGGCGCGCATGCAGTTCGCGCTGATCGTCGATGAGTACGGCGAACTGGAAGGCCTGGTCACACTCACCGACGTGATGACCGCCATTGTTGGCGAACTGCCCTCCTTCGATTCACCCGAGGATCAGGACGTGGTCGAACGCGAAGATGGCTCATATCTGGTGGACGGCAGCGTGACCATCGAGCGGTTCAAAGCTGCGCTTGAAATTGAGGATGAATTGCCCGGCGAAGCAGAAAACGCTTTCAACACGCTGGGCGGGTTTGTCATGCACATGCTTGGGCGGATTCCCGCAGTGAGCGATCATTTTGACAGTACTGGCATGCGTCTCGAAGTGATGGACATGGACAGAAACCGGGTCGACAAGGTGCTGATCACCCGTCTTGCGCCGACATCAGACAGGCCAGAGGTAGCGTAATGCAACGCTTTGTGCTGGCGTCTCAAAACGGTATCGGAAGGGGTAAACCTTTTCGTGAACCTTTTCGTGAACCTTTTGGTGAACCTTTTGGTAAACCTTTTGGTAAACCTTTTGGCGAACCTTATCCGGAACGCCTTCTCCATCTTCCGCCATGACCATACTGCTTGCGGTACTCATCCCCTTCCTCGGCGCCGCGTTGGTTGCCTGGATCAGCCGCATTGGCCGTTCTGCCGCCGCCTGGGCCGCTGGACTGGTCGGCATCGGCGCATCTGCTTTGCTGGCCAGCATCGTCGCACCGGTACTGGCCGGGGAAACACTGATCGAGAAAATTGAATGGCTGCCGCAAGTCGGCCTTAACCTCGCCTTCCGCTTCGATGGCCTCGGCCTGCTGTTTGCCGGCCTGATCCTCGGCATCGGCCTGCTGGTCATCCTCTACGCCCGTTATTACCTGTCCGAACGCGACAGCCTGGGACGTCTGTATGCCTATCTTCTGCTGTTCATGGGCTCGATGCTGGGCGTGGTGCTGTCGGAAAACCTGATCCAGTTGCTGATCTTCTGGGAGCTGACCAGCCTCAGTTCCTTTCTGCTGATTGGCTACTGGAAGGAACGCGAGGAAGCGCGCCAGGGCGCGCGCATGGCGTTGGCGATTACCGGCGCCGGCGGCCTGGCCCTGCTCGGCGGCATTCTGCTGCTGGGTGAAATCACCGGCAGTTACGAGCTGACGGTGATTCTGGCGTCCGGCGATCTGATCCGCGCCCACCCGCTGTACCTGCCGACCTTGATCCTGGTGCTGCTCGGCGCGTTCACCAAGTCGGCGCAGTTCCCGTTCCATTTCTGGTTGCCGCACGCGATGGCGGCGCCAACGCCGGTGTCGGCCTACCTGCACTCCGCCACCATGGTCAAAGCCGGCGTGTTCCTGCTGGCGCGCCTGTTTCCGGCGTTGTCGGGCACCTGGGAATGGTCGCAACTGGTCGGCGGCGTCGGCTTGATCACGCTGATGATCGGCGCCTTCATCGCGCTGTTCAAGCACGACCTGAAAGCCTTGCTGGCCTATTCGACAATCAGCCATCTCGGCCTGATCACCACGCTGTTCGGCATCGGCACGCCGCTGGCGGCGGTAGCCGGGGTATTTCACATCATCAATCACGCTATCTTCAAAGCGTCGCTGTTCATGGCCGCCGGCATCATCGACCACGAAACCGGCACGCGCGACATGCGCCGCATCAACGGCCTGTGGAAGTTCATGCCCTATACCGCGACGCTGGCCATGGTGGCGGCGGCAGCGATGGCCGGCGTGCCACTGTTCAACGGCTTCCTGTCGAAGGAAATGTTCTTCGCCGAGGCGGTCAGCATGGCGACGATGATGCGGTTCGGCTGGCTGCTGCCGTTCGCTGTCACCATCGCCGGCATCTTCGCGGTGGCCTATTCGCTGCGTTTCATCCACGACGTGTTTTTCAATGGCGATCCGATCGATCTGCCGCGCACGCCGCATGAACCGCCGCGCTGGATGAAGGTGCCGGTGGAAGTGCTGGTGGCGTTATGTCTTTTGGTCGGCATCCTGCCGACATTGACCGTCGAGCCGATCCTGGCGTTGGCGGCCGGCGCAGTGCTGCAAGGACCACTGCCGGCGCATGATCTGGCGATCTGGCACGGCTTCAGCCCGGCCTTGTGGATGAGCGTCATCGCATTGATTGGCGGCATTCTGTTGTATGTCGGGCGCAAGCCGATGTTTGCCTTGCACGCGCGGTTTGAGGATCGGCTGTCCGCGCGGCGCATCTATAACTACTTGCTGGATGCTTTGATTGGCCTCGCCAGCGGCCTCACCCGCCGCCTCGATACCGGCTCGCTGCAACGCATGATTGCGTCGTTTATCGGCTTCGCGGTGATCCTCGGCGTCAGCGGCTGGCTGGGCAGTGGTTCGTCGCTGACCGGGCCGCGCGAGTTGTTGCCAGTCGACGCGGTCAGCCTGTTCGCCGCGTTGGCCATGCTGGCTGCGACCTTGACCGCGTTGGTGCTGCATCGACAACGCTTCGTCGCGCTGATCCTGATCGGCGCCGTGGGTCTGCTGGTATCGCTGATCTTCGTCAAGTTCTCCGCCCCCGACCTCGCCCTGACCCAGCTCTCGGTCGAAGTAGTGACGATCATCCTGCTGCTGCTGGCGCTGTATTTTCTGCCCCAGCACACGCCGGTTGAATCGGGCAACGGACGCCGCTGGCGGGATGGCGTGCTGGCTGTTTTGGCCGGCGCTGGAGTCAGCGCTCTGGCCTGGAGCGTGCTGACCCGGCCGTACACCAGCATCGCCGATTACTTCCTGGCAAACAGCGTCTCCGGCGGCGGCGGCCACAACGTGGTCAACGTCATCCTGGTCGATTTCCGGGGTTTCGATACGTTGGGCGAAATCACCGTGCTGGCGCTGGCCGGCTTCGCCATCTACGCCATGCTGGAAAAGCTCCGCCTCGACGGGCGCGGTTGCGACGAGGCCGGACGCGCCTGGAACTGGGACATGCACCCGGCCATCATGGCCTCGCTGACCCGTTTGCTGTTGCCGCTGGCATTGCTGGTTTCGGCCTTCATCCTGCTGCGCGGCCACAACCTGCCGGGCGGCGGCTTCATCGCCGGGCTGATCACCGCCATCGCGCTGATCATGCAATACCTGGCAAATGGCGTCGCCTGGACGCATGAACGCCTGCCCGCCAACATGAATCCGATCATCGGCGCCGGATTGTTGATCGCGACGCTGACCGGCATGGCGTCATTCTGGTTCGGCTACCCCTTCCTGACTTCCACCTTCGGCCATGTGCATTGGCCCATCGTCGGCGATTTTGAACTCGCCTCGGCGATGGCGTTCGACCTTGGCGTCTATCTGGTGGTGGTCGGCGCCACCTTGTTGATCCTGATCCATCTCGGCCTGATGCATGACGACAGCCATGGCGCTGGCGCCTGCCCGATTCCCGAGTCAAAACGTATGAAAGCAGGTCGCGCATGAAAGAAGGTCGCTAATGGAAGCGCTGATTGCACTCTTGATTGGCCTGCTCACCGCCAGCGGCGTTTATCTGCTGCTGCGCGGGCGCACTTTCCCGGTGGTCTTCGGCCTGACTTTTCTGTCTTATGCGGTAAACCTGTTTCTGTTTGCCATGGGCCGCCTGACCATTGGCCGACCGCCGGTGATCGGCACCGGCCTGCCCGGCTACACCGACCCGGTGCCGCAGGCGCTGGTGCTGACCGCCATCGTCATCGGCTTCGCGATGACCGCTTTCGTCATCATGCTGGCGTTGAAGGCGCGCGCGGAACTCGGCAACGACCATGTCGACGGGAAGGACGCAAAATGAATCATCTGGTCATCGCCCCCCTCCTGCTGCCGCTTCTGGCCGGCATCATCCACCTGTTCGGCCGCCATCTTGCCTATCCCTGGCGGCGCGGTTTCAGCTTTGCCGTCGTGCTCGGCCAGATCGGCCTGGCGTTGGCTTTGCTGCAAGCCGTCAACGACGGCAGCATCCTGACTTACGCGCTGGGCAACTGGCCGGCGCCGTTCGGCATCGTCATGGTGGCCGACCGCCTGAGCGTCTGGATGCTGCTGGTCACCGCCGTGCTGGCACTCTTTCCGCTGCTCTACGCCAGCCGCGGCATCGATGTTTCCGGCCGCCATTTCCATATCCTGTTCCAGTTGCAGTTGTTCGGCCTCAACGGCGCTTTTCTCACCGGCGACCTGTTCAATCTGTTCGTCTTCTTCGAAGTGTTGCTGCTCGCCTCCTACGGTCTGATCCTGCACGGCGGCGGGAGTGAAAAGCCCCAAGGTGGCCGCTTGCGCACCAAAGCCGGTTTGCATTATGTGGTGCTGAACCTGGTCGGTTCGTCGTTGTTCCTGATCGCGGTGGGCACGCTGTATGGTCTGTTCGGCACCCTCAACATGGCGGATCTGGCGGTGAAGATGGCTGCGGTATCGCCGGAAAACCTCGGCCCGGCACGCACCGCCGGCCTGCTTCTGTTTGCCGTCTTCGCGCTCAAGGCAGCGCTGTTGCCGCTGTATCTCTGGCTGCCCGCCGCCTATGCCCATACCAGCGCGCCGGTGGCGGCATTGTTTGTCATCATGACCAAAGTGGGCGCCTACAGCATCCTGCGCGTCTCGACGCTGATCTTCGGCGCCCAGACCGGCGACCTGATTGGCACCCACGCTTCGCTGCCCCCCGGGGGGACGCACCCGCCTTGGGACGGCCCGGCGGCAGGCATGAGCCATCTGCTTGATCCCTGGCTGCTGCCGCTGGCGCTGGCGACGCTGATGATCGGCTTTCTCGGCGCGTTGGCAGCACGTTTTCTACGCGAACAGGTCGCCTATCTGGTGGTTGCCTCGGTCGGCACCCTGCTCACCGCGTTCTCGCTCGGCAACATCGCGGGTCTTGCCGCCGGTTTGTATTACCTGCCACATTCCGTCTTCACCGGCGCCGTGCTGTTTTTACTGGCTGACCGCATTGCGCTCGAGCGTGGCCAGGGCAGCGGACTTGTCGGCGACCAGTTTCAACCCGGTCCAGCCGTTGCCAACCCAGCGTTGCTGGGCGGTTTGTTCTTCGTCACCGCGATTCTGGCCGCCGGACTGCCGCCGTTGTCCGGCTTCGTCGGCAAGTTTCTTTTGCTGCGGGCTGCGCTGGATCATCCTGACGCAACCTGGATCGTGGCGATCGTTCTGATTGGCGGCCTGCTCGGGTTGATCGCGCTGGCACGTTCCGGCAGCCTGCTGTTCTTCCACACGCTGCCGCGCAACAAAAATGCACCGCCCGTCGCCAGTGATCTGGCAGCCTTGTTGCCGGCAATGTTGCCAATACTCGGCCTGCTCGCCCTCTGCCTCGGCCTGACGCTCGCCGCCGGCCCGATTTACGCTTATGCCAGCGCAACCGCCGAACAGTTGTTGCAACCCTCTCTCTATGTGCATGCCGTGCTGGGAGGCCGCCCATGAGTTCACGTTTGCTGTCACGGTTTTTGCCTCACCCGTTACTCACCCCGGCGCTGGCGGCAATCTGGCTGCTGCTCAACAACAGCGCGGCACCCGGGCATATCGTCCTGGGCGTCCTGCTTGGCTGGTTGATCCCGCTGTTCACGCTGCGTTTCTGGCCGGAGGCGATCCGCATTCGCCGGCCTTGGCAACTGGTCCGCTTCATCGGCGTGGTGCTGCATGACATCGTCACCGCCAATCTGGCGGTTGCCTGGCTCATCCTGCATCGCCCCGAACGGTTGCAGCCCGCTTTCATCGAAGTGCCGCTGGCGCTGGAAAGTGATCTGGCGATCAGCTTTCTGGCCAATACCATTTGCCTGACCCCCGGCACGGTCACCGCGCAACTCAGCCAGGATCGCCGCACATTGTTGGTGCACGTGCTCGACGCGCCGGACCCGGATGCCATTTTGGCAAGCATCAAATCGCGTTACGAAGCGCCGCTGAAGGAGGTATTCGAAGCATGCTGAGTCTGGTTCTTCCCATCGCTTTCGCCTTGGTCACCGGCGCCGTCGCGATGAGCTTCTGGCGCCTGTTACGCGGCCCGAGTGCGCCGGACCGCATCCTGGCGCTGGATACGCTTTATGTGAATACCATCGCACTGCTGGTGCTGCTCGGCATATACCTGGGCAGCGCGTTGTATTTCGAAGCGGCACTGCTGATCGCGCTGATGGGTTTCGTCGGCACCGTCGCGCTGTGCAAATACCTGTTGCGCGGCGACATCATCGAATAAGAAGGAATACCCCTCATGCTCGACTATCTGCTGTCTTTCCTGATTCTCGCCGGCGCTGGTTTCACCTTCATTGGCTCACTCGGCCTGGCGCGCCTGCGCGATTTCTATACCCGGCTGCACGGCCCGACCAAGGCGACCACCCTCGGCGTCGGCTGTCTGCTGATCGCTTCGTCGCTCTATTTCAGCCACCAGGGCAACGGCGTCAGCCTGCATGAAATCCTGATCACGCTGTTCCTGTTCATCACCGCGCCAGTGTCGGCGCATCTGCTGGCAAAGGCCGCGCTGCATCAGAATCTGCCGCGCGTCGAGAAGACGCGGGAGTTGCCGCTCAAGTAATCAGGCCGATGGGTTGTCGTTGAATGCACTGACGATGAATGCACTGACGTTAAATTCTCTGACTTTGAATGCGCACACTGACCTTGTATCACCGTTCCGGCTGTCATCTTTGCAGCGACATGCGGTCTGAGTTGCTTGAGTTTCAGAGTGAACTGGATTTTCGACTGCACGAAATCGACATTGACCTTGATCGCGACTTGCGTACCCGGTTTGGTTTTCTGATCCCGGTTTTATGTCTGGGGGAACAGGAAATCTGCCATTACCACCTCGATCCAACCGCTTTGCGAGCAGCCCTGGCGCAGCCCGCGGAAGCCGGCTAAGTCGCTGTCATTTCAGGTAAAATCCGCGCCCATTCTCTTTCCAGAGGCACGTTTGCGTGCCTCAAGTTTTTTCATGCGCAACACCCTGATCCGCAATTTCTCCATCATCGCCCACATCGACCACGGCAAATCGACGCTGGCCGATCGCATCATCCACAATTGCGGCGGCCTCGCCGACCGTGAGATGGAGGCGCAGGTGCTCGATTCGATGGATCTGGAGCGTGAGCGCGGCATCACCATCAAGGCGCAGACCGCCGCCCTGCTCTACACGGCGAAGGACGGCCAGGAATACCAGCTCAACCTGATCGACACCCCCGGCCACGTCGACTTCTCGTATGAAGTCTCTCGCTCGCTGTCGGCTTGCGAAGGCGCGTTGCTGGTGGTCGATGCCTCGCAGGGCGTGGAAGCGCAGACAGTGGCCAACTGCTACACCGCGGTGGAACTCGGCGTTGAAGTCTTCCCGGTGCTGAACAAGATCGACCTGCCCTCGGCCGACCCGGATCGGGTGATGCAGGAGATCGAGGAGATCGTCGGCATTCCGGCAGATCACGCGGTGCAATGTTCCGCCAAAAACGGCATCGGCATCGTCGATGTACTGGAAGCCGTGGTGAAGTACATCCCGGCGCCGCGCGGCGACGAGGACGCGCCGCTGAAAGCACTGGTGATCGATTCCTGGTTCGACAACTACGTCGGCGTGGTGATGCTGGTGCGGGTCGTCGATGGTGTCCTGAAGCAGAAGGACAAGATTCGCCTGATGGCCGCCGGCGTCGACTATCTGGTCGAGAACGTCGGCGTATTCACGCCGAAGTCGCTGCCGCGCGCGCAACTTTCCGCCGGCCAGGTCGGCTTCGTCATCGCCGGCATCAAGGATCTCAAACATGCCAAGATGGGCGACACGCTGACCCTGGCCAGCCGGCCGGCGAGCGAGGCGCTGCCCGGTTTCAAGGAAATCCAGCCGCAGGTGTTCGCCGGTTTGTACCCGGTGGAATCGCACGAATACGACAGCCTGCGCGACGCACTGACCAAGCTGCAACTCAACGACGCGGCCTTGCGCTTCGAGCCGGAAACCTCGCAGGCGCTGGGATTCGGCTTCCGTTGTGGCTTTTTGGGCCTGCTGCACATGGACATCGTGCAGGAACGCCTGGAACGCGAATATGACCAGAGCCTGATCACCACCGCGCCATCGGTCGAATACCAGGTTTTCATGAAGGACGGCACGACGCTGGAAGTGGAAAACCCGTCGCGCCTGCCCGACCTGTCGAAGATCGAAGAAATCCGCGAACCGATCATCACCGCCACCATCCTGGTGCCGGAGGAATATCTCGGCAATGTGATGACGCTGTGCAACCTGAAACGCGGCGCCCAGGTCGACATGAAATACATGGGCCGCCAGGTGATGCTGAAATACGACCTGCCGCTGAACGAAGTCGTGCTCGACTTCTTCGACCGCCTGAAATCGACCTCGCGTGGTTACGCCTCGCTCGATTACGAGTTCAAGGAATTCCGCGCCGACGACCTGATCAAACTCGACGTGCTGGTCAACAGCGAAAAGGTTGATGCGCTGGCACTGATCGTGCACCGCTCCACGTCGCAATATCGCGGCCGCGAACTGGTCTCCAAAATGCGCGAACTGATCCCGCGCCAGATGTTCGATGTTGCCGTGCAAGCCGCCATCGGTTCGCACATCATCGCCCGCGAGACGGTAAAAGCATTGCGCAAGAACGTGCTGGCCAAGTGTTACGGCGGCGACATCACGCGCAAGAAGAAGCTGCTGGAAAAACAGAAGGAAGGTAAAAAGCGCATGAAGCAGGTCGGCAACGTCGAGATTCCGCAGGAAGCGTTTCTGGCGATTCTGCAGGTCAGCGACAAGTAGGAGAACATCATGCTGCGCACATTGGAAGCGGTTATTGACGAACAAGGCCAGATCAAATTACTTGAGCCCGCAGCCATGATCCGCGGCCAACGTGCACTGGTCATCTTGATGGAAGACGAACCCGGCGAAGCGGAATGGTTAGTGGGCGCCCGCCAGAGCCCGGCTTATGCTTTTCTGAACGACCCTATTGAAGACATTTACAGTTCGGCCGATGCCGCACTGTCTCCGACAAACTCCGCACCTTGTTCCAATTGCTGATCTAACTTATGAACTTCGCCCTCATCCTTTTCCTCGCCCTGGCTATCACCGGCCTGATCTGGCTGCTTGATACCCTGTTTCTTGCCAAAGGGCGGGCGGACAAAGCCAAGCTGCCGTTGCTGGTGGATTATTCGAAGAGCTTTTTCCCGGTCATCCTGATCGTCTTCGTGTTGCGCTCGTTTCTGGTCGAGCCGTTCAAGATTCCTTCCGGTTCGATGCTGCCGACGCTGCTGATCGGCGATTTCATCCTGGTCAACAAGTTCGAGTACGGCATCCGCCTGCCGGTGATCAACAAGAAGGTCATCGACCTGAGTGAGCCGAAGAATGGCGATGTCATGGTGTTCCGCTATCCGAACGATCCCTCGCTGGATTACATCAAGCGCGTCGTCGGCGTGCCGGGCGATGTCGTCGAGTACACCGACAAACGCCTGACCATCAATAGCAAACCGGTTGCCAGCCGGCGCGAAGGTAATTTCGAATACACCGCGCAAGGCCTCAACTTCGTGCAGGGCGCAACCTGGCGCGAGCAGCTGGGTGAGCACAGCCATATCGCAATGACTCAGGACGACATGCCGCCAGTCATCGTGCATCAAGTGGAAGGCAATTTCCCGTATCGGGAAAACTGCAGCTACAACGAAAACGGCTTCAAGTGCACCGTCCCGGCCGGGCATTACTTCATGCTCGGCGACAACCGCGATGCCTCCAACGATTCCCGCTACTGGGGTTTTGTGCCTGAGGCGAACATCGTCGGGCGTGCATTCTTCATCTGGTGGAACTTTGATGACTTCCTGAATTCGGTGAAGTCTTTTTCCAAACCGGCCCGCATCGGCCACAGCATAGAGTGAGGCAAGCATGAAGCGACAACGCGGCGTTACCCTCGGAGGCGTGTTTTTTTTCATGATGTTGGTCGGCTTTGGTGCCTACATGGCCTCGCGCATCATGCCCGGCTACATGGAGTACTGGACGCTGCAACGCATCTTGAAAAACGTGGTCGAGCAACCCAATGCCAAGGACATGAAAGAAAGCGAATTGCGCAGCAAGTTCGCCACGGAACTACGAACCAACAACATGGATGGCGAACTGAACGACAACCTGGAAGTCGAGTGGGTGCCGAGTGGCGTCCGACTCGCCGTCGAGTTTTCGATGCAGCGGCCGTTCATGGGGCCGGTGAGTTTCTGCATGAAGTTCCGCGCCGAGGAAACTTCCAATTAAATGGCGGTCAGCACCGCGCCACTCGAAGCCAGACTGGGTCATACCTGGCAGCAGCGAGAGTTGCTGGACCAAGCGCTGACGCATCGCAGCTTCAGCGCGCGCAACAACGAACGTCTCGAGTTCCTCGGCGACGGCGTCCTCAATTGCATCATCGGATTGATGCTTTACCAGCGTTTTCCGGAACAACCGGAGGGCCGCTTGTCACGTCTGCGCGCCAACCTGGTCAACCAGGATTCACTCCATGAAATCGCCCTCGAACTGGAGCTTGGCAAACAGCTGCGACTCGGTGAAGGCGAACTGAAAAGCGGCGGCGCCCAGCGTCCATCGATTCTCGCCGATGCGCTTGAATCGCTCCTTGGCGCGGCGATGCTCGATGCCGGCTTCGACACCGCCAGTGGCATCGTCGAGCGCCTGTTCGAGGCCAGGGTCAACGCGATCAACCCGACTCATCAAGGCAAGGACGCCAAGACCCGCTTGCAGGAATGGCTGCAACCGCGCCGTCTGGGCCTGCCCGATTACGTCCTCACCCAAACCGCCGGCCAGGCGCATGCCCAGGTCTTTCATGTTGAATGCCGGATTTCGCTTGGCGCCAATCTTGGCAAACTGGTGACCTCGGGCCATGGCCCGAACCGCAAAACCGCGGAACAGATGTCCGCCGAAGCGGCCTTGATTGAACTGGAAAAAAATTGAGCTTCAAAACCGGCGTCATCGCCGTCGTCGGCCGTCCCAACGTCGGCAAATCCACCTTGGTCAACGCACTGGTCGGCGCCAAGGTCAGCATCGTCTCCTCCAAGCCGCAGACCACGCGCCACCGCATTCTTGGCGTCCGCACCGAAGCCGATGCGCAATACATCTTCGCCGACACGCCGGGTTTTCAGACCCAGTTCAAGAGCGCGCTGAATTCAGCGATGAACCGCACCGTGACCCAAGCGCTGGCGGAAGTCGATGTCGTGCTCTGGCTGGTCGAGGCGCGCAAGTTCACCCCCGCCGATCAACGCATCCTGCCGCTTTTGCCGCGCGACAAGCCAGTGGTGCTGGTGGTCAACAAGATCGACCTGGTGGAAGAGAAGACCAAACTGCTGCCGTATCTGGAAAGCATGGCCAAGCAATACAACTTCGCCGAGATCGTGCCGCTCAGCGCCGAGAAGGAAAAAGATGTGTTGCGCCTGCCGGCCATCCTCAAGCCCTATCTGCCAGAAGGCGAAGCCTGGTTCAGCGAGGACGACATCACCGACCGCAGTTCCCGCTTCCTGGCCGCCGAGATCGTGCGCGAAAAGGTGTTCCGACTCACCGGCGACGAGATTCCCTACGTCGTCGCGGTGACCATCGAGCAGTTCGAGGAAGACGGTGCCATGTTCCGCATCGGCGCGGTGATCTGGGTTGACCGCGAAGGCCACAAGCCGATCGTGCTCGGGCGTGGCGGCGAACATATCAAGCGCATCGCCAGCGAAGCGCGCGTCGATATGGAGAAACTGTTCGACCACAAGGTCTTCCTCCAGGTCTGGGTCAAGGTCAAAGGCGGCTGGGCGGACGACTCGCGTCTGATCAAGCAGTTCGGGTATGAGTAAAAAGCACCCCATCTCCCCGGTGGGAAGAGCGCTAGCGAAGTAATCGGCGCGTGTCGCTATTCGTGCCTAAGAAACACAGTAGGGTGCGCATGGCGCACCCTACAAGAAGGTGAGGCGGCGCCGTGAGTGAAAAGATCGACGGCGATCCTGCCTTCGTCCTGCATACCCGGCCCTGGCGCGAAACCAGTCTGATCGTCGACGTGCTGACCCGTCACCACGGCCGCATCGGCCTCGTTGCGCGCGGTGCAAGGCGGCAAACCTCAGGCCTGAAAACCCGTTTGATCCCGTTCCAGCCGTTGACCCTGTCCTGGTTCGGCAAGAGCCAGTTGCGCACCCTGCACGCCGCCGAATGGCAAGGTGGCGGCCTGATGTTGCGCGGCCATGCGCTGATGTGCGGCTTCTACCTGAACGAACTCCTGCTCCGCCTGTTACCGGATGGCGACGCGCATGAAGGCCTGTTCGACCTTTACGCCATGACGTTGAGCGCGCTGAACGCAGACAACGATGTTGAACCCGTGCTGCGCCGGTTTGAACTCGACCTGCTGTCCGAACTCGGCTATGCGCAACCGCTTGGCCACCTCGACAACAATGACGCACTGCAACCTGGCAGCCGTTACAGCTATACGCTGGGCCATGGCGTCACAACGTGGCAGCGCGACACCCCCGGCTATCTGGGCAAAACGCTACTCGACCTGGCGGCTGGCGATCTGTCTGACCCGACCACCCTGGCAGAGGGCAAAATACTGATGCGCTCGCTGCTGGCGTATTACCTCGGCGATAAACCGCTGGCCACCCGACAACTCCTGATTGATCTGCAAAAGCTATGACACTCTCGCTCCATCCGCTGCATCTCGGCGTCAACATCGACCACGTCGCCACCCTCCGCCAGGCGCGCGGCACCCGATACCCGAGCCCAGTCCAGGCAGCGCTGCTGGCGGAATCGGCCGGCGCCGATTCGATCACCCTGCATCTGCGCGAAGACCGGCGCCACATCCAGGATGCCGACGTACACATCCTGCGCGAATTGCTGCAAACCAAGATGAATCTGGAAATGGCAGTCACCGACGAAATGATCGGCATCGCGCTGCAGGTCAAACCGCAGGATGTCTGCCTGGTGCCGGAACGGCGACAGGAACTGACCACCGAAGGTGGCCTCGATGTCGCCGGCCAGTTCAACGCCGTGCAAGCCGCTTGCCAGACACTGGCCGCTGCCGGCATTCGCGTCTCGCTGTTCATCGACGCCGACACGCACCAGCTCGAAGCTGCCAAGGCGGCCGGCGCGCCGGTGGTGGAAATCCACACCGGCCGATACGCCGACGCGACCACGTTGATTGAAACCCGGCACGAACTGCAACGCATCACGCAGGCAGTCGAACATGGCGTTTTACTCAGCCTCGCAGTCAACGCCGGCCACGGCCTGCATTATCACAACGTGCAAGCCATCGCCGCGCTGCCTGACGTGGAAGAACTCAATATCGGCCATGCCATCGTCGCGCAAGCCATCTTCGTCGGTTGGGAAAATGCGGTACGGGAAATGAAGCGGCTGATGACTGAAGCTCGCATCAGGTAAGCACACAGCCCGCCAGTAGTAACGAGCATCACGGCTTGGCGCGCAATGGCCAAGCCGGCAAAAATCAAGTCACAACCTGCGCCAACTCGAAGCAGACGTAGCCTTCACGGTTTTCGCGCAATCTCAGCTTGTAATCCAGCTCAGCCGCCTGTTTGGCGGCCTGATACAGGCCGATACCGAGGCCATCGTGGCTGGTCACCGGTTCATGGAAGAGTTTTTCCGCGACCTCCGCCTCCGCCATGCTACCGGTGTCGCAGACCGTCAGGCTGATCATCGGCGAAGTCTGCAAATCCACCCGAATCCTTAATTCCGGCTCTTGCAATCGTTTTCGCAAGGCGTTCTGCACCAGATTGTCAGCGACGCTGTCGAACAATTCATGCGGCAACCAGGCTGCGGCATTGGCATCGTCGGCATGCAAACTGATGCTGTCGCGACCGTAGCGATTGTTCAGGTTGCGCCACCATTCCCGCGCCATGATTTCCCTGCGATCCGCCGCCGTTGTAGGTGATTTCAGCTTGTCCAGGGTGATTTCCAATCGCTTCGCCATTTGCGGCAGTTGCCGCTGCATCAAAGACTGCAGCGACATGGCCTGATCGGGGCGGCTGTGTTCCGCGGCCGAACACAGCGTCTTCAACGACTGCAACAAGTTCTTCACGTCATGCGTCAGGCGCGAACCGGTCTCGTAGATGGCTTGCGTATAGGCGTTGGCCTGCATCATGCGCTCGCGCGTTTTAGCGGCATGGAAATAGCCGATGATTTCGGTCAGCAAGCGCAAATGCAAAGCAAACGCCGGATTCACCGGGGCATCGGTGTAGAAAAAAACTTCGACGCCCTGGTGCGAAAAAGTCACCGAATGACGACTCTTCTCGCCCAGTTCGCCGCGTGATTGAGCGGTGACCCAGGTCACACCGGTTGACCAGGGCAGATGTGTAAAGCCGGCCATCGCTTCGTGCAGAAATATCTCCGGGTCTGGTTCACGGTCGGCCGAGTCGGACAATTGTTTCAACCACTCTTCCAACGGCAAGCCGAGCGACAACACATAGCGCGAGAACAGATTTCGCAGTCCGGATGCCTCGCCGCGCGGCTGCCAGAGCCAGGCAATGATCAGCAGGGAAAGCGCGATCGTACCCATGCTGATCAAAACGCCGTGCGCATAGTCGGTTTGCGTCAGGTGCATCGCGGCATAGCTGCCCAACGCCAGCACGCCAATCACCAGGACGAACAGCAGGGTGTAGAGCAGATCGACAACGCCAGTCTGTCGTTGCAGGCCAGGCGACGGAAACAGAATCAACAACGCCGGCAGAGCAAGCAGACTGTCGCGCAATAGAACCGTATATCCATTGCGCTGCACCGGCAGACCGAAGCTTTGCGGCAACAGCCAGAGGAATAACAGCAACAGCAGGTACAAAACGGCCAGCCAGAGACCAACCCGCTCCTGCATCGGCTTCAGACCAACCGTGACCCCACCCAACAAACCGGCCAGCAAAACCACCCACAAGACGGCAGCCCAGGAACTGTCGACCACCGCCAAGGCCGCACCAACAACCAGGATACCAAGCGCGCGCGGCCAGGGCAGATGTTGCTGGCCGCTGAAAAACGGTTGCCAAAGCAGAAAGATGCCGTAATGCGCCAGCACCATGGCCTGTCCCCAGGCCTCACCACGGCCCCAGACAAACGCCGCATGCAGCAAGAACAACATCAGCGCCAGGATGCGATTGCCATAGGCTTGCAAGCCGACCCGACGCGCCAGCGCAAGCGACAGGCTGGCCGGCGCAGGTTCGGAGATAAACAGGGGATCAGACGATTCAGACATGCAGCGACTATCGGCACGCTGCGGGCAAAATTGAGCGCTTTGCATCGCCACCGCACGGGTATCAAGCGGCTCAGACGTACCGCGCAGCCTGAGAATCCGGTGAAATCAAACAGCAGGCTTTCGATAAAATATCGAAAAAACTCAATGCCACTGCCATGAACACCACAAGCCCTCCCCAGATTGAGATCAAGCCAGGCACGACCTACAGCAACGGCGCCTATGGTCGTTCCTGGGGCGTGCGTCAGGTGATCGGATTTTCGCTGGATAGCGAAAGCGGCGAAGAAATGGTCTCGTTCATGGGCATCGCTGGCACCTGCCGACGCAAAACCGGACTCTGCACGCTGACCGAATTCCAACGATGGGCACGCTACGAAGTCGCTTTGAATGAAAACAGTTGGCAGCGCATCGGCAGCATCAGCGGAGAAATCTGGCCAGAGAGCGAAGAGTGACTCAGTTGGCAGGTCAGATTAGCTGCCAACTTTTCGCGGCGTAACCCAACAAACCACGCCCAGCAAAGACGCCATCGAATAACGCGATAAAACCGCTAAGCCGTCAAATAATGATGGTTTTTCGCACGGTTCATCCCCGCGAGCGCGGGGAACACATTCCAAGGATTGCGTGTTCATACAATTGCACCGGTTCATCCCCGCGAGCGCGGGGAACACCTTGTATTTGTTGGTGATGCCGTCGATCAGCCCGGTTCATCCCCGCGAGCGCGGGGAACACAGCACGGCGGCGTCGATCTCGCCCAGCGGGGGCGGTTCATCCCCGCGAGCGCGGGGAACACGCGATCAAAGCCAGCACCGAGGCGGCGCGCATGCGGTTCATCCCCGCGAGCGCGGGGAACACTCTCACACGCAGCGTTTATTTATCTCGCGGCGCGGTTCATCCCCGCGAGCGCGGGGAACACCTTTGTATTTATCTCACTCCCCGTCACGTGTTCGGTTCATCCCCGCGAGCGCGGGGAACACTCCGGGTATTTCTTCAGGTGTTCGCGCCAGGCCGGTTCATCCCCGCGAGCGCGGGGAACACCGCGTTGCGATGTGCGGCGTCTCCACTGGATGCGGTTCATCCCCGCGAGCGCGGGGAACACAATCATTG
>JBBQQT010000018.1:0-35451 GCA_038215555.1 Burkholderiales bacterium
CTGACTGAACCGAACCCGTTAAAGAAACTTAGGAGCAAGAAAATGGCAGAACCGATGAAAATCCGCGCCTCCATGTCCGGCGACACCGCCGAAGTGAAGTGCCTGATGAACCACCCGATGGAAACTGGCCTGCGTAAAGACGCCAAGACCGGCGCTTTGGTGCCCGCGCACCACATCACCAACGTCACCGCGACGGTGAACGGCGCGCAAGTGCTGAACGCGCAGTGGGGCGGCGGTATTTCCAAGAACCCCTACCTGGCATTCAAGGTCAAGGGCGCCAAGAAGGGCGACAAGGTTGTCGTCAACTGGGTCGATAACACCGGCGACAAGAATACCGCCGAAGCTGCAATTGGCTAAGCAAGCCCATTAAGCAAGCCCATTAAGCAAGCCCATCAAGGCTAGCGTCCTGTTCTGTTCAACAAACGGTGCCCTGCGCCGTTTGATACACCAGAACCGCACGGGCCGGCGTTTCAGGTTCGCCTGAAGCTCCGGCCTGTTTTCTTGAGTACGGCATGAAACGATTGTTTCGACTGTTTCCTCTCCTGGCCGTTCTGTTTGCGCTGATGGGCGCATGGGCTGCCATCGCCAGTCCCGAAGACGACCGGATCAATCTGGTCAAACAATTGACTGCGACATTTCCGGATATCAAACCACACGATTACATCTATGGCGCACTCGCCTTCGATCCTGATTCGATGGCGCAGTACCTCAGCATCATGCAATTTCCGCCATTTTTCGCTGCCTTGGAGGCAGCTGAAAAAGGCTGGCAAACCCCGTTCAAGAACGGCAAGACCTATGCCGATTGTTTGCCCAACCAAGGCCGCATGATTGCCGGTAATTACCCGAAATTCGACCCGGTTCGCTCCCGCGTGTTGACGCTGGAAACCGCCATTAACGATTGCCGCATCGCCAATGGTGAACCGGCTTATGCCTATGGCGATCCGTCAACCATGGGCTTGCTGACCGCTTATCTGCGCACCCTCTCGGATGGCATGAAGATGAATATCCAGATCGAGGGCGAGGCAGCGCTGCAAGCTTATGAAGATGGCAAGAAGACCTTTTACAGCCGCGCCGGACAATTGAATTATTCCTGCGCCAATTGCCACATCGACAATGTCGGCAACCGTTTGCGTTCCGAGATTTTGTCGCCAGTACCCGGCCAGGCCACGCATTGGCCGGTATTCGCTGGCGGCGACCAACTGGTCACCCTGCAAAAGCGTTATCAACGCTGTCACCGTGATGTGCGCCATGTGCCCGACCAGGCGGGTAGTACGCGCTATGACAATCTGGAGTATTTCCACGCCTATCAGTCAAATGGCTTGCCATTGCAGGCCTCGGTATTCCGCAAATAAGCATGGTTTTTGATTCGACAGTTGTTAAAACCACCGAATTGAACCAGTCGCATTGGCTCATCACTACCATTTACCGCACGCCCAAGCCCCGCAAGAATGCGCGCTGCCAGCAAGACCGACGCCGGATTACAGCGCGCCAATAACTAAGCTGCCCTTGACCCATCAGGAGACACACCTATGTCCATGAATCGCCGTGAATTTCTACAAATCCTTGCCGCCGCCAGCGCCGCTGGCTTTGCGCTTGATAGCCGCCAGGTTATGGCGGGCAATGCCCCTGCCAATTACTACGACATTCCCACCTTCGGCAACGTCTCGCTGATGCACATGACCGACTGCCACGCGCAGTTGAAGCCGATCTACTTCCGTGAGCCCAACGTCAATCTGGGTGTCGGTGGTTCGGTCGGCAAGGTGCCGCATCTGGTCGGTGAATATCTGCTGAAGGCATACAACATCAAGCCGGGCGGCATCGATGCGCATGCCTTCACCTACATTGACTTCACGGCTGCGGCGCGCACCTACGGCAAGGTGGGTGGCTTCGCGCACCTGAAGACACTGGTCGACAAGGTGCGCGCCTCGCGCCCCGGCTCGCTGCTGATGGACGGTGGTGACACCTGGCAAGGTTCCGCCACTGCGCTGTGGACCAACGCGCAGGACATGGTCGATGCCTGTATCGAACTGGGTGTCGATGTGATGGCGCCGCACTGGGAAATGACCTACGGCGCCGAGCGCGTCCAGGAAATCGTCAATGGCGATTTCAAGAAAGCCGGCATCGAATTCGTGGCGCAGAACGTGGTCACCCAGGACTTTGGTGATCAGGTGTTCAAGCCCTACGTGATCAAGGTCATCAACGGCGTGCAGGTCGCCATCATCGGCCAGGCTTTCCCCTATACCCCGATCGCCAACCCGCGCTGGATGGTGCCCGACTGGTCGTTCGGCATTCGCGATGACTCGATGCAGAAGTTCGTCGACGAAGCGCGCGGCAAGGGCGCGCAGGTCGTCGTCGTGCTGTCGCATAACGGCATGGACGTCGACCTCAAGCTGGCCAGCCGCGTTACCGGCATCGACGCCATCTTCGGCGGCCACACCCACGACGGCGTGCCGCAGCCGATCGAGGTCAAGAACGCCGGTGGTATGACGCTGGTGACCAACGCCGGTTCCAACGGCAAGTTCCTCGGCGTCATGGATTTCGACGTCAAGGACGGCAAGGTCAAGGGCTGGAAGTACCGCCTGGTGCCGGTGTTCTCCAACCTGTTGGCGGCCGACAAGAAGATGGATGCGCTGATCACCAAGATTCGCGCTCCGTTCGAGTCCAAGTTGAACGAGAAACTGGCGGTTACCGAAGACCTGCTGTATCGCCGCGGCAACTTCAACGGCACTTACGACCAGATGATCTGCGACGCGCTGATGAAGGTGAAGGGTGCCGACGCCGCCTTCTCGCCGGGCTTCCGCTGGGGCACCAGCCTGCTGCCGGGCGACGTGATCACGATGGAGCAATTGATGGACCAGGTCGCCATCACCTACCCGGCTACCACGCTAAACAACATGAGTGGCGAAACCATCAAGACCATCATGGAAGACGTCTGCGACAACCTGTTCAATGACGACCCCTACTACCAGCAGGGCGGCGACATGGTGCGGGTGGGTGGCATCCAGTACAGCGTTGCACCCAACGCCACCATCGGCAAGCGCATCGGTGACATGACCATCAACGGCAAGGCGGTGGACGCCAACAAGACCTACAAGGTTGCCGGCTGGGCACCGGTGGGAGAGGGCGTCAAAGGCGTGCCGATCTGGGACGTGGTGGCCGAATATCTGCGTGATGTGAAGGTCGTCAAGCAGGTAAAGCTGAACCAGCCCAAGGTCATTGGCATGGGCGATAACCCGGGCATGATTCTCTGATCCGGGGTGATTGAATAACAACAAAGGGGGCTTCAAGCCCCCTTTGTTGTTTCTGCGGAGATATTTGCATGCACCGCCCGCTATTGCCCCGAGTCTTGCTGTTCATGTTGTTGCTGGCCTGGTTTGCGCCGCCGGTCCTTGCCGCCAGTTTGCAAAACAGCCTGCGTGGCCATGCCTCGCCCTATCTTGCATTGCATGGCCAGGACCCGGTGGCGTGGCAGGAATGGAATGCCGAAACGGTGGCGCGGGCCCGCCGCGAGAACAAGCTGCTGTTCGTCTCGCTGGGCTATTTTTCCTGCCACTGGTGCCACGTCATGCAGCAGGAAAGTTATCGCGATCCGGCAATCGCCGCCTTGCTCAACCGCTATTTCATCCCGGTCAAGGTGGACCGTGAACTGAACGCTGCGCTTGATGCCGCGCTGATCGAATTCGCCAGCCGGCTCAACGGTGTCGCCGGTTGGCCGCTGAACGCCTTTGTCACCCCGGACGGCTATCCGGCTTACGCGGTGCTGTATCAACCGCCGGCCGAGTTCAAGACCTTGCTGAAAACTCTGGCGGCGGACTGGCGGACCCAGGCCGATGCGCTGAAACAGGCGGCGCGAGATGCCGCGCCACCGCCATCACCGCCATCACGTTTGCCCAGCCAGAAACCGAATGCCGAATCCCTGGGAGCTTGTCGGACTTTGGTCGTCGATAGCGAAAAACGAACCCAGCGAGGCCATTTTTTGCCGGATTCGCCGCCGCATGGTTGTTCCATGGGGCAAGAAGCCGGTGAAAAATGGGCCGCTGCGGTCGTTTTGCAGCCGACGATTCCAAAGTCCGACAGGCTCCCAGGCCAACTGCAACAGGCTTACATGGCAGCGGTTTGGCAACATGCCGACCGCCTGCAAGGCGGCTTTTCCCAGGTCAGCAAATTCCCGATGCCGTCGCATCTGGCGCAATTGCTGGAAATCCATGCCCGCCAGCGCGATCCGCGTCTGGCCGAGTTTCTGCAACTGACGCTGGATCAGATGGCGCGACGCGGCCTGCGCGACCATGTCAACGGCGGCTTCTTTCGCTACACCGTCGATCCGAATTGGCAGACGCCGCACTTCGAGAAAATGCTCTACGACAACGCCCAGCTGGCGCCGATCTATGCCCGCGCAGCCGAAGTGTTCAAACGTCCGGACTACCTTGCGCTGGCGCACCAAACGCTCGATTTCATGCTCGACACCCTGGGCTCGCCGGAGGGCGGCTTCTACACCGCCACTTCCTCGCTGGATCGACGCGGCAGGGAAGGCGGCGCCTATCTCTGGCAAGCCGCCACCTTGCGCCGCCTGGTAAAGCCGGCGGAATTCGACCTGCTGCGCAAAGTCTGGGGCCTGGATGCGCCGGCACCGTTTGCTCTCGGCTATCTGCCGCAGGAACAGCGTGAACTCAGCCCGGCGGAACGGGCGCGCCTGCAATCGATTCTGGTCAGACTCAAAGCTGTCGGGCGCAAGCGTGAAGCGCCGCTGGACAGCAAAATCAACGCCGGCCTCAACGGACTCGCCTTGAGCGCATTCAGCCGTGCCGGACAAGGCGTGCCCCGGTTCGAGGCGGCAGCGCGCAAACTGCGCAGCTATCTCGCAAGCAGCCTGGTCAAACAGGGCCAGCTGGCGAAAACCCGCGCCGGCAAGCGGCTGTTCCCGGACGCCGAACTGGATGATTACGCCTATGTCATCGCCGGACTCGACGATTACGCCCGGATTGACCGCGACCCGAGCGCCGGAAAGCTGGCAAAAAGGCTGGCGCAACAGGCCTGGTCGCGCTTTTTCAGTGCCGGCGGCTGGCAGCGGGAAGCCAAACCCTTGCTGGCGACACTGCGACCACAGCCGGCATTGCCGGATGGCGCGCTGCCGTCGGCGGCATCCCGTTTGATTACGGCAACCCAGTCACTGCTTCAAACACAGCCTGATTTCGCGCTCAGTGTGGTGCTTGATCAAGCTCGCGCGCTGGCGTTGCCGACGATGCAACGCAATCCGTTCGAGTATCCGAGCGGATTGGGTGGCCGCAAGTAGGCAGGGTGAAAAGCACCACGCCATCCGCCGAGTGAGTGCCGGTGCATCAACCGCCCAGTTCCTCTGCAATCCTTTCGGCAACAGCCTGCCTGGCTCGATCGGGGTATATGCGCTTTGCGTGACCATGGGCCATGCCAAACAGCACGTCCCGAGACGGAACCCGCCGTCTCGGTGATCGCATGCCATAAACGATCAGGCGTGCGATCAGGCGTGCGATCCGACTCGCGGTCGGGCGCGCGATCAAACTCAGCTCAATCCCGTTTTTCAGCCGCCGCGTTGATCGCCGCCTGCGCCGCTGCCAGCCTTGCAACCGGCACGCGCGGGCCGGAGCAGGAGACATAGGTCAGGTCGACGTCGTGGCAGAAGCGGATCGAGGCTGGATGGCCGCCATGTTCGCCGCAGATGCCGATCTTCATCCCCGGCCGGGCGTCGCGCCCCCAATTCACGGCGAGCTTCATCAGCTTGCCGACGCCCTTGATGTCGAGCACCTCGAACGGGTTGTCCTGCAGGATTTTGTGCTGGTTGTACATCGGCAGGAATTTGTTCTCGGCATCTTCGCGCGAGAACGAGAAGGTCGCCTGGGTCAGGTCGTTGGTGCCAAAGGAGAAAAACTCCGCTTCCTCGGCCAGGCTTTCGGCGCGCATGCAGGCGCGCACCACTTCCAGCATGGAGCCGAACTTTAAGTTCAGTTTAAGTCCGGCGGCGGCTTCGACCTCGGCCCGGATGACTTCCACCCAGGCCTTGACCTGCTTCAGTTCCTGCGCAGTACAGACCTGCGGCACCATGATTTCCGGATGCACTTCGATGCCGGCGTGCTGGCATTCGGCGGCAGCTTCCAGGATGGCGCGAATCTGCATCGAATAGATTTCCGGGTAGGTCAGGCCGAGGCGGACGCCGCGATGGCCGAGCATCGGGTTGACCTCGAACAGCGCGCGCACCTTCTTCAGCATGGTCTCCTTGTTCAGGATAGCTTCGTCGACCAGCACCGGGTCGGCAGTCATCCGCACCTGCGGATGCGTGTCGCGGGTGCGATACATGAAGTCCACCGCGTCGGACAGCACCTGCATGCCGCGCAAGGTGTCGCGCAGGTGTTTCAACTGGTCGAGTTCTTCCACCAGTTGATTGGCGCTGGGCAGGAATTCGTGGATCGGCGGGTCGAGCAGACGAATGGTGACCGGGCGCGGCGCCATCACTTTGAAGATGCCGACGAAATCGGCGCGCTGGATCGGCAGCAGTTTGTTGAGCGCCACCTGGCGATCGCCAATGGTGTCGGCGACGATCATTTCGACCACGATGGGCAGGCGTTCGGTGGCGTTGAACATGCGCTCGGTGCGGCACAGGCCGATGCCCATGGCGCCGAACCTGAGGGCGCGCTCGGCGTCATGCGGCGTGTCGGCGTTGGCCATCACCTTCAGCTTCGCCATCTCGTCGGCCCAGGACAGCAGGGTGTCGAGTTCGGCCGAGAAATCGGCTTCGATCATCGCCACTTCACCCAGATAGACGTTGCCGGTGGTGCCATCGAGGGTAATCACTGCGCCTTCACCGAAGGCTTTGTCGCCGACGATGGCCTGGCGGGTGTGAACATCGACATGAATGCCTTCGGCACCGGCGACGCAGGGCTTGCCCATGCCGCGCGCGACGACGGCGGCGTGCGAGGTCTTGCCGCCGCGGCTGGTGAGAATGCCCTGCGAGGCGAAGAAGCCGTGAATGTCTTCCGGCTTGGTTTCTTCCCGCACCAGAATCACCTTCTCGCCGGCGCGACCGAGTTTCTCGGCGCGGTCGGCATCAAACACAGCGATGCCGGATGCTGCGCCGGGCGACGCCGGCAAGCCTTTCGCGACCGGCTTGGCGCCGGCTTTCGGGTCGAGGCGCGGGAACAGCAGTTGTTCCAGCAATTCCGGCTGGATGCGCATCAGCGCCTGGGTCTTGTCGATCAGACCGTCCTGCACCATTTCCACCGAAGTGCGCACCAGCGCGGTGGCGTTCATCTTGCCGTTGCGGGTTTGTAGGCAATAAAGCACGCCTTTCTCGATGGTGTATTCGAAGTCCTGCACTTCCTGGTAATGGCTCTCGAGCTGATTGCGCAGATTCAGCAGTTGCCGGTACAGATCCGGCATTTCCTTTTCCAGTTCTGCTACCGGCTTTGGTGTGCGGATGCCGGCCACCACGTCCTCGCCCTGCGCGTTAGTCAGGTATTCGCCGAACATCACGTTCTCGCCAGTGCCAGGGTCGCGGCTGAAGCCGACGCCGGTCGCCGAGTCGTCGCCCATGTTGCCGAACACCATCGCCACCACGTTGACCGCAGTGCCGTTGGCCATCGCCGGGGTGATCTTGAATTCGCGCCGGTAATCCACCGCGCGTTTGCCGCCCCAGGAGTTGAACACCGCCTTGATGGCGATCTCGAGTTGTTGATACGGGTCGGTGGGGAAGGGCTGGCCAGTGTGCTTTAGCACCACTTCCAGGAAGCGTTCGGCGATCTCGCTCAGATCGCGTGCCGACAAACCGACATCATGCTTGACGCCGGCCTTCTGCTTCACCGCCTCGAACTCGTGGTCGAACAATTCTTCCGGCACACCGAGCGCGACCTTGCCGAACAACTGGACGAAGCGACGGTAGGCGTCATTTGCAAAACGCTCGTTGCCGGTCTGCGCGATCAGGCCTTGCAGCGTGTCCGGGTTGAGGCCGAGGTTGAGGATGGTGTCCATCATTCCCGGCATCGACATCGCCGATCCGGAACGCACCGAAACCAGCAACGGATTCTCGCGGCCGCCGAATACCTTGCCGCTGGCGGTCTCGACACGACCGAGCTGCAGCCGCACTTCATCCATCACCCCGGCCGGCAGCGCATGCTGCGCATCGTCCAGATAGGCCAAGCAGGCCTCGGTGGTGATGACGAAACCTGGCGGGACATTCAAGCCGATCTGCGTCATTTCGCACAGATTCGCGCCCTTGCCGCCCAACAGATGTTTGTTCTTGCCGTTGCCTTCGCTGAAGGCATAAACCCACTTCGTTGACATGATCCATCTCCCGGTTGATTCGCCGATACGCCGACGAAAACGTAAGCATCGCACGCTGGCGCAAGGCATGTAAGCCTTTGGCTTGCCATTTTTCCATGACACACAAGGTCGTGACAGCGGAAAAGAACGCGGCCTTGCCCGGGCTTTTACGGGCTTTCCAGGTCACAGGTTGCCGACGGGCTGCCGACGGGGGCCGACATGGTTCGAGGTGGATTATTCTGGTTGAATAGACGCTTTTACGCAGCACGTCCCTGATGCCTCCTTCTGCCACCTTGGTACTGTTCAATTACGACTGGGACCGCAGCGGTTTTGGCCGCTGGCGGCAGGTGTTTCCGATGTCCAGCGCCGGTTTCGATCTTTTCAGCTTTCCCAGCAATGCGCATCTGCTGAACTTCGACATCGAGCGATTCGTCGCCCGTCTGGCGCGGCAGGCAAAGCGCAAGGGCTGGCGCGCGGTGGTGTCGAATCACGAACAGTTCGGCGCGTTGGCGGCAGCCTTGCTGGCCGAGCGCATGGGTTGGCCGGGGTCGCCGGTGAATGCGGTGCTGATTTGCCAGCACAAGTTGCATGCGCGGCGGTTGTTGCAGGAAGTCGCGCCGGAAGCGAATGCCGGCTTCGAATTGCTGCCGGTGTTGTACGGCGAGCCGATTCCGGACGGACTCGCTTATCCGGTGTTCGTCAAACCGGTGAAAGCGGCGTTTTCAGTGCTTGCGCGTCTGGTGCACAACCGCGCCGAACTGGCTGAGCTGACCCGTTTCAGCTGGTCGGAATTGTGGGTCATCCGGCATCTGGTGGAGCCGTTCGAGCGCGTCGCGCGCAAGCGTCTGCCGGAGGCCGGCAGCGCGCATCGGATGTTGCTGGAACAGCCGGCGACGGCGGCGCAATACAACCTCGACGGCTACTTTTTCAACGGCGAGATGCGGCCGCTGGGTATCGTTGAATCGGTGATGTATCCCGGCACCCAGGCCTTCATGCGGTTTGTCTATCCGTGCGGCTTGCCGGAGGCCGGGCGGGTACGGGCGCTCGATGTGGCGCAGCGGTTTCTGAAGGCGGCGGGATTCGATCATGGTTTGTTCAACATGGAGTTCTTCTACGATGCGGCGACGGATCGCCTGACCGTGATCGAGTTCAACCCGCGCATGGCGGCGCAGTTTTCCGATCTGTATCAAAGGGTGGACGGCATCGATCTGCATCGTGTCGCGCTGGAACTGGCGCATGGCCGTGATCCGGCCTTGCTGCCGCGCACCGTTCTGACGGCCGGTGTGGCGGCCAGTTTCGTCTATCGCAGTTTCGACCCGGCGGCGCGACCCGCGATCCCCGGTGCGGCAGAGGAACGCGAGCTGGCGCGAGCGTTTCCGGATGCGCTGCTGTTTCACTTCGCCAAGTCGCCCAGCCAGATCGAGCGCGATTTCAAATGGCTGGGCAGTTACCGCTATGGCATTCTGCACTTGGGCGGGCGCGATGCCGTCGATCTGCGTGAACGCTGCGCAAGGGCCAGTGAACTCCTCGGTTGGCGCAGCGTCTGTGTGCAACAAGCCCCTGCAGCCAGCGCGCCTTGGCCGGTCAATACTTTATCCCTGGAGAAGTTCTGATGATCCGTTTCGCCTTTGTTGTGCCTTTGTTGATGTTTTTTCTGACCGGATGTGGGCCCATGTCGGCGCAAAACCCCTCCGGTGCCTACAGCCCGGTGAATGCCTTTACCGAAGGCGAGGACGCGCATCTGCTGCTGAACGGAGCCGATGTCGTGGCGTATTTCACGGCAGGCGCTTACCAACCCGGCAAGGCCGAGTTCAGCAGCCGGCATGAAGGCGTCGACCTGCGCTTCGCCAGCGCCGAAAACAAGGCGCTGTTCGAGCGGGAACCGGCGAGCTATCTGCCGCAGTTCGGCGGCTACTGCGCCAACGGAATCGTCTATGGAATTCCCTGGGGTGGCGATGCCGATACCTGGAAACTCATCGACGGCAAACTGTACATTTTTGGCGGCCAGGCTTCCAAAGACGCGTTCGAACTGGATGAAGCCAGCAATCTGGTGCTGGCTAATCAATACTGGACAGACGAAATCGCCGGCCATAACAGCTTCGTGCAGCGTGTCAAACGCCTGGTGTGGCGTGTGCCGCATTACAAGTCGGGGGAAGAATTGTCCAATGCCGTGGCGGCGGCGAAGAACACCGAAACCGACGCAGAAGCCAACTCCGGAGCCGCCCGGTGAACACGCCTCGCTTGATCCAACTCGCGCAGGACGATCCGGTGGCGACGCGCGCCGAACTGATCGCCGGACTCATCGCACCGCAGGCCGCGTTATCACCCAAGTACCTCTACGACGCGCTCGGTTCACGGCTGTTTGCCGCGATCACCGAACTGGCCGAGTACTACCCGACGCGCACCGAAGCGGGGATCTTCCGCCAGTACATCGGCGAGATGGCCGACGCGATCGGCCCGGTGGCGACGCTGGTCGATCTCGGCGCCGGCAACTGCGAGAAGGCGGCGCGCCTGTTCGAGGCGTTGGCGGTGCAGCGTTACGTTGCTGTCGATATTTCTGCCGACTACCTGCGCGAATCGCTCGACAGGCTGCAATACGAGCATCCGGCGATGCAGATGCTGGGCGTCGGCCTGGATTTCTCGCAAACGCTGAACTTGCCGGTGGAAATCGGCCCCGGTCCGCGCACGTTGTTCTATCCCGGTTCCAGTATCGGCAATTTCACGCCGGATGAAGCGCTGATCTTTCTTCGTCAGGTGCATGCCGCCAGCCAGGGTGGCAACCTGCTGATCGGCGTCGATCTGGTCAAGTCGGATGCGGTGCTGGTGCCGGCTTACGACGATGCGCTCGGGGTGACGGCAGCGTTCAACCGCAATCTGTTGTTGCACTTGAACCGGTTGATCGATGCCGATTTCAATATCGCCGATTGGCGCCATGTCGGTCTGTTCAACCATGCCGAGTCGCGTATCGAAATGCACTTGGAAGCGCTGCGCGATTGCCGAGTGAGCTGGCCCGGCGGTACTCGCCATTTCCGCGCCGGCGAGCGCATCCACAGCGAGAATTCCTGCAAATGGCAGCCGGATGACTTTGCCGACCTGCTGCGACAGGCCGGCTTCACGCAAGTGCGCCAGTGGCGCGATGCACGCGACTGGTTCGCGGTGTTCGCGGCCTTTGCGTGATGCTTTACAGCGCGCAGGTGCGAAAACCGTTATGAACGTCGTTACGCTCCGGCGGGAAGAAATTGCGATAGCGCGGATGCGCCATGCGCGGCGCGGTGGCGCTGCTGGCGCCGCGCAGCACGTAGCGGTCACCGAACCAGGGCGCGGAATAGTCGCGGTAGGCATGGGCGACGAAGCCGGGGTAGGGCAGGAAGCGGCTGGCGGTCCATTCCCAGACGCCGCCCCAGTTGAATTCAGGCTGGGTCAGCGCGGCGATTTCCCATTCCGCTTCGCTGGGCAGCCGGCGTCCCGCCCAGCGGCACCAGGCTGCGGCTTCATGCCAGGTCAGATGCACTGCGGGCTGATCCAGATTCAATTCGCACCAGATGCCGAAATACTGCTTCTGCCAGATGCCAACCTGTTGGCGCAGATAGCGCGGCGCGGTCGCCGCGCCGGCCTCGACACAAGCCAGATAGCGCTGCCAACTGACCACCTGGCTATCGATCTCGAAGGCTGCTACTTCAACCGGATGTGCGGCGAGTTCGTTGTCGAAAGCAAAACCCGGTTCGGAAAATGGGGTTTTGGAAAACAGGGTTTCGGAAAATCCCAGCGTCCAGATTTGATCCGGCAGCGCCAGGGTCTGGTTTTCCGGCAAAGCCGGTGCTTCGCGCAACAACGGCGCTGGCAGCGGAATCTGCAGCGCTTGTGCCATGTAGATGGCCGCCTCGGCATGCATGTCTTCGTGGAACAGCACCAGACGATAAAAGTACAAACCGGCATCGGTTTGCGGCGCGCTGGCCAGCAAGTTCAATGTGTCGTCCAGGCCGGCCGTCAGATAGGCGCGGGTGGCGGCAAGATCGGGCAACGGCAGTTGCCAGCGCGTGGCGTGTTCAACATCGCTAGAGTTGTACAGCCGGTCGGCATCCGCCAGACGTCCGGGCGGCCGCGCGTGTTGCGGGTCGGCGGCGCTGCCCAGGTCGCGCTGCAGGTTGCGCGCGATCCAGTAATCCTGAAACCAGCCAATATGTCCGGCCTCCCACAGCGGCGGATTGAGTTGCGTCGAATACGGCACGACCAGCGCTGCGCCAAGCGCGGCGACATAGGCATCCTGCAAGGCCAGCGTGCGGGCGCGGCTGTCCCGCAACGCGGCGGCGAGGACATCGCGGCCACCCTGGCGGGCGGCGGTGGCGGGGGCGGGTATCAACATGGTCATGGTTAAGTCATCAGGTAAACCGCAAGTGGTGATTGTCACGCCAGCCTTGCGCGCCGCCAACAATGGCAACTGGAAAACCGCCTGGCGCTGGCAACGGCATCTGGCGCAACGCTGCAATGCGCGCATCGTCGCCGCCTGGCCGGATGCGCGCGCCGCCGATGATCAGGTGATGATCGCCTTGCACGCGCGTCGCTCGGCGGCGTCGATTGCCGCCTGGGCCGCCGAACATCCGGGGCGCGGCCTGGCGGTGACCCTGACCGGCACCGATCTGTATCGCGACATCCAGTTCGATGCCGCCGCGCAACATTCGCTGCAACGGGCGCAAATTCTGATCACCTTGCAGGAGAAAGCGCCTGAAGCCTTGCCGGCCGAGGTGCGCGGCAAGGCGCGGGTGATCTATCAATCCACCTCGTCGCGGCAGACGCTGGAAAAATCAGGCCGGCATCTGCGCGCGTTGATGGTCGGCCATCTGCGCGAGGAAAAATCGCCCGAGACCTTGTTTGCCGCCGCCCGCTTGCTGGCCGGCCAGAGCGACATCCGGTTCGACCACATCGGCGCCGGCCTCGATCCGACGCTGGCCGATGCGGCGCAAGCGACCATGCGGGCGGCGACGTACTATCGCTGGCTGGGCGGCTTGCCGCATGAAACGGTGCGCCGGCGCATCCAGCGCGCGCATGTACTGATCCACGCCAGCCGTATGGAAGGCGGCGCGCATGTCATCATGGAAGCGGTGTCCAGCGGCACGCCGGTGCTGGCGGCGAGGGTGGACGGCAATGTCGGCATGCTGGGCGAGGATTACGCCGGCTATTACGAATGGAACGACGCTCCGGCACTGGCGGATCTGCTGCTGTGCTGCCGGCAAGATGCCGACTTTTTGCGCCGCCTGCGGGCCCAGTGCCGGCTGCGCGCGCCGTTGTTCGAGCCGGCGAGCGAGCGCGCCGCGCTGGAACATGTGGTTCACGATTTGTTGGGAAAATGAATGCAAGCGCCTGAAACACCCGTGGTACGCGACATCGTCCTGATCGGCGGCGGCCACAGCCATGCCGTGGTGCTGCACATGTGGGCGATGAACCCCTTGCCCGGCGCGCGCCTGACGCTGATCTGCACCGATACCGATACGCCGTATTCCGGCATGCTGCCCGGCTACATCGCCGGCCATTACAGTTGCGACGACGTGCATATCGACGTCCGCCGTTTGGCCGAATTCGCCGGCGCGCGCTATTACCGCGATGAAGTCATCGGCATCGATCGGGCGGCGCGGAAAGTGCTCTGCCGTTCGCGTCCGCCAGTGGCCTACGACGCGCTGTCGATCAACATCGGTTCGACGCCGAAGCTGGGCAACGTGCCCGGCGCCGAGGCGCATGCGGTACCGGTGAAGCCGATCCGCCAGTTCAACGAGCGCTGGCTGGCGTTGCTGGAACGGGTGCGCAAGCACGCCGGCGTCACCACGGTGGCGGTGGTCGGCGCCGGCGCCGGTGGCGTCGAAATGACGCTGGCGATGCAATATCGGCTGCGCCGTGAACTGACCGCGCTGGGCCGCAATCCGGATGAGTTGCGCATGCATTTGCTGACTTCCGGCGCGACCATACTGCCGACCCACAATGCGGCCGTGCGGCGCACTTTCGAGCGCGTGTTGGCGCAGCGCGGGGTGGCGCTGCATATCGATGCGGAAGTGGTCCGGGTCGAGCAAAACCGGCTATTTACCGCGCGAGGAGAGACAGTCGATGCCGATGAGATTGTCTGGGTGACCCAGGCCGGCGGCGCTGCCTGGCTGGCCGGCACCGGTCTGGCGCTGGACGATGGCGGCTTCATCCGGGTGCGAGAGACGCTGCAAAGCGAATCCGACCCGCTGATCTTCGCCGCCGGTGATTGCGTCGCCTGGCCGGGCCGGCCGCTGGAGAAGGCCGGCGTGTTCGCAGTGCGCATGGGCCCGCCGCTGACGGAAAATCTACGCCGTCTGCTGCTTGGTCAGCCGCTGCGAGCGTACCGGCCGCAACGCCGCTGGCTGGCGCTGATCAGCACTGGCGACAAGCACGCTGTGGCCTCGCGCGGCGCGTTGTTCGCTCGCGGCGACTGGATCTGGCGCTGGAAGGACTGGATCGACCGCCGCTTCATGCTGCGTTTTTCAGAATTCCCGGCGATGTCCGAGCGCAAACCGTCGGTGGAACGGATACCTCTCGAAGCCGCAGAACATTCCCAGGCCCTCTCGGCGCTGGCGATGCGCTGCGGCGGCTGCGGCGCCAAGGTCGGCGCCAGTGTGTTGTCACGCGCGCTGGCGCAGGTGCGGCCGATCGAGCGCGACGACGTGTTGATCGGCCTGCATGCGCCGGACGACGCCGCCGTGCTGCGCGTGCCGCCGGGCAAGGCGCTGGTGCATACGGTCGATTTCTTCCGCGCTTTCATCGACGACCCCTGGATTTTCGGGCGCATCGCCGCCAATCACGCGCTTGGCGACGTCTTCGCGATGGGCGCCGAGGCGCAATCCGCCACCGCCATCTGCACCGTGCCGCCGGGCCTGGAAAGCAAGGTCGAGGACACCGTGTTCCAGATGATGTCGGGCGCGGTGTCGGTGTTGAACGAAGCCGGCTGCGCGCTGGTCGGCGGCCACACCGGCGAAGGCCGCGAGCTGGCGTTGGGTTTCGCGGTCAACGGCCTGATCGACGAAGCCTTGGCCGGGGTGATGACCAAGGGCGGGCTGCGCCCCGGCGATGTGCTGATCCTGACCAAACCGATCGGCACCGGCACGCTGTTCGCCGCCCACACTCAGCTCAAAGCGCGCGGTCGCTGGATCGACGCCGCGTTGGCCTCGATGCAGGTCTCGAACCGCGCCGCAGTCGCCTGTCTGATCCAGCACGGCGCGCGCGCCTGCACCGACCTCACCGGCTTCGGCCTGCTCGGCCATCTGGTCGAAATGACCAAGCCATCCGGCGTTGATGCCGAACTCGAACTCGACGCGCTGCCACTGTTGGATGGCGCGCGCGAAACCGTGGCCGCCGGCATTCTGAGTTCATTGCAACCGGCCAATACCCGCTTGCGGCGCGCGCTGAGCAACCAGGAAGCGGCATTGAATCACCCGAATTACCCGCTGCTGTTCGACCCGCAAACCGCCGGCGGCCTGCTCGCCAGCCTACCGGAAGCGACGGCGGACGCCTGCCTGGCAGCCTTGCATGCGTTGGGCTATCCGCATGCCGTCCGCATCGGTCGCGTGTTGCCGCAAAGTGATGCGCTGGCGCCGATTCGGGTGCGGGTGTAGTGCGATCGCACTCCACCCATTCCGCATGCCACCAGGAATAATCCCCGACGTTCTGGCACAAGCCGGCGCGCAAGGGGTTGGCGACGATATAGCGGGCGATGACCCGCAAATCTTCGTCGCTGCGCACGCCATGGTCGAAATAGCTGTTTTGCCGGACTTTTTCGACGTTGCGATTGAGCTTGCGCACGGCATGCGCGCTGCCGGATTTGAAGCGATTCAACGTGCTGGCCAGGTCGCCGCGTTCGCCCAGGCTGAATAGCCAATGCAGGTGATCCGGCATCAACACCCAGGCGTGCGAGTGCAGCCAATCCGCTGCGTGCATCCGGCGCATGGTCAGCATCACCGCGCGTGCCGATGCCGGATCAGTAAACAGGGGCCGGCGGCCGTGGCTGCTGTTGATGATGTGATAGGCCTGGCCGGGGAATGAAAAGTGGCCCAGCCGCAAGCGGGATTGATGTGGCATGCCAGCCATTGTGCGATAGGTTCGTCAATGTGCGGCTCGAGTTGTAGGAGCGTCTGCTTGCAGCGTGAGTTTTAGGCGTTTCGATAGCCATGTCGCGGTGATTCGCGTAGGGTATTCGCGCCGCAAGCGGACGCTCCTGTCCATCAAATCCTGAACTGCCAAACCCATGAAATTTCTCGATAACTTCCCGTTTCCTCTTTTGATTGTGCTCACCGTTTTCATGCTCGGGGCGCCATTTGTGCCGGAGCCGCATCTGGTGGAGAAGATGCGCATGTTGTCTGAAGGTACGTTGACCCGGCCTTTGGATGTTTTTGATGTGTTCTGGCACTTGCTGCCGGCCGTGTTGCTGGCGTTGAAGCTTTACAGGAAGCGCACCGGCAACTCATCGAATAAATGATCAACGTCAAGCCGCCACAATTGACAGCGGGGTTGCCATGGCTAGAAAATGAGAAACATTCTCATATTAGTGATGGCTGATAGATGACCTTGCCCGCGCAATCCTTCCCCCTTCTTGGTCCCGGTTTAAGGGGGGCGCGGCGTCCACGGGTGGCCATCGTCGGGCGCGCCGGGAGCGGCAAAAGCAGTATCTTCCGGGCGGCTTCCAGTACTTCGACGCGGCATGAGCGTCTGGCCGGTGTTGGTCAGGCGTATGAGGAATGTCTGGTCGAAGTCGGCATCGATCAGATTTCACTGGTCGCGCTGCCGTCCATCGACAGTTTTCATCATCTCGACACCGATTCGTCAGTGGTGTTGAAGTACCTGCTCTGGGGCGATAGCTGGCCGGCGATTGCGCAGCATGAGGCGCATCAACCGGAAAGCGTTTTCGCCGCGCCGGATTTGTTGCTGATGGTGATGGATGCGACGGCCCTGGAGCGCGATCTGGAACTGGCGCTCGAACTGATGCAGTTGGGCAAGCCAATGGTGTTCGCGCTGAACCGGATGGATGAGGCGCGCGCGAAGCGGCGCTTCATCAATGTGCGCGGGCTGTCGGCCAAGCTGGGCGCGCCGGTGGTGCCGACCATGGCGCACATGGGCATCGGCCTGGCGGATCTGTTTTCCACCGCCGTGCGTGCTGCGCGCGAGGCGCGGTCGGGGCATGCACGCACCGAATCCTGCCCGATCAGCCCGCATATCATCGCCCAGTTGCGCGAGATCGGCGAGATTGCGCGGCAGCCGGATGTGGCCGCCGCGTTTGCCGTGCCGGAAACTTTGTTGACGCTGCAACTGGCGGAAAACAATGACTATTTCGCGCAGGAATTAGCGGCGCATTTCCCCGCCCAGCATGCCGCGTTGCTGGCTGCCCGTGCCACTGCCGATGCGGCGTTGCCGCGCCCTCTGTCGGATGAAATCCATGCCGACCGACATCACCGCGCCGCGCTTTGCTACGAGGCGGTGAGCCGGCCGGGCGGCGAGGCCAGGCCGCCGCGCTGGCAAATCTGGGCCGACGATCTGTTTCTGCATCCGCGCTGGGGTTTCGTCGGCACCTTGGCGGTGTTCGCGCTGGTGCTGTTCTTTGTCTTCGAGGTCAGCGCCTTTCTCGACAGCCTCACCGTCGCCCGCCTGATCGCCTGGGCCGAGCCATGGCAGCCGACCGATCTTGGCGGTGTGCTTGGCCGCGCCATACTGGATGGCTTCATCGGCCTGGCCGGCATCGTCATTCCGTACATGATTCCGCTGGTGGTGCTGCTGGTGGTGCTGGAGGAATCCGGCATCATGCATCGCGTCGCCTTCGTGGTGGATCGCGGCTTTCATCGCCTCGGTTTGCACGGCGGCGTCGCGTTGCCGTTCCTGATGGGACTCGGCTGCAATGTGCCGGCGCTGGCCGCCACTGCCGCTGTGACGCACGGCCGCGACCGCACGGTGGCTTCGTTGCTGATCACCTTTCTGCCCTGTTCGGCGCGCTCGGCGATTCTGTTGGCGCTGGGCGGCAAATACCTGGGCGGCTTCGGCGTCTTCGCGTTGTTCATGCTGGCGCCGATCGTGGTCAGCCTGGTCGGTAAACTGCTCAAACGGCGTTACCCGGAAACCACGCCAGGGATGATTCAGGAGATTCCCGCCTACGCGGTGCCGACCCTGAAAATCGTGCTGGGCAATACTTGGGAACGCAGCCGCGACATCGTCACCATCGTGTTGCCGCTGCTGGTCGCGGGCAGCATCGTGCTGGCGCTGCTCGGCCATTACGGCGCCGATACCTGGATCAATCTGGGCCTGACGCCGATTACCAGTTGGTGGCTTGGCTTGCCGGTAGTGCTCGGGGTGCCGATCCTGTTTGGCATTTTGCGCAAGGAGTTGTCGCTGCTGATGGTGTTCCAGGCGCTCGGCACGCAGGAGTTGGCTGGCGTCATGGACACCACACAGATCGTCACTTTCCTGGTTTTCCTGACCTTTTATGTGCCCTGCGTGTCCACCTTTGCGATGATGCTGAAGCTGCTCGGTTGGCGCGAGGCGCTTTACTCGGTGCTGCTCTCGATCGGCGTCGCCCTGGCGGTGGCGGCAGTGATTCGCTGGCCGCTGGAATTGGTGAGCGGTCTGGGCGCCGTAGTCTAGGCTCCAGCCATCCATGCTGACTTGTATTCGACGAGCCTGATGTCTTCGCCAAATCTTCACTTGTATTTCCTTGCCTTGCTGGGAGGCCTGTCTTTCTGGGCCCCGGAGATGGTAAACGCAGGTGTGAACGCGGGGGCAAATTGGCAGATCAGCAATCGGGTGGTCATCGAACATGGCGCTTTGTCGATCGATCACAGCAAGAACGTCAAGCAAATCACGCTGGCGCAAGCGCAAGGCGGATTCAAGGCGGACCTCGGGGTCGGGTTGTTTCAAAACCGGCAAAAGGTCGAGTTGAGCTTCAACGAGACGAGCCTGCCCGACAAGCGGTTATCGATGACCACCCGGATCACCACCGCCCCGGTGATTTACGTTGCCAGCGAGCTGACAAAGGATTCCTGCGCTTTCAAACTGGTGCTGGATCATGAAATGAAGCACCAAGACTATGACCTTGAAGTGCTGCGCGTGATGCAGGATGAAATTCGCCAGTTCAGCCGGGATGTGTTCGATACCGCCGCCATTGAACGGACCGGCAGCCTGAATCAGGAGCGGGCGCGCAACCGCTTTTTCCAGCAGTTCAATTATGTCTATCAGGCGCTCGGCCAGATGCGGCATCCGGTCATCGACAGCCCAGAGTCTTATCGCGATCTGAGTGGGCAGTGCAATGGAGAACTCGGTCGTTTGCTGGCAGGCAAGCCGAATCAAGTGAATTCGACTCGGCCGGCCGCCGCAAAGGTTGCGAAATAAGCAGCGGCAGGAAACTGTTCAGCCCTTGCCACTGAATGCTGTCAAGTTTTGGCAAGATGGCAATGTTAGAATCTTGCGTTTTTCTGAACGGACACCTCCAATGGCCCGCGCCCTTCGCAATATCGCCATCATCGCTCACGTTGACCATGGCAAAACCACTCTGGTCGACAAGCTCCTGCAACAAGCCGGCACCTATGCCGCACACCAGCAGGTGACTGAACGGGTGATGGATTCCAACGACCTGGAGAAGGAGCGGGGCATCACCATTCTGGCCAAGAACACCGCTATCGACTACCAAGGTTATCGCATCAATATCGTCGACACCCCCGGCCACGCCGACTTCGGCGGCGAAGTCGAACGCGTGCTCGGTATGGTCGATGGTTGTTTGCTGCTGGTTGACGCGGTTGAAGGCCCGATGCCGCAGACCCGTTTCGTGACCCGCAAAGCGCTGCAACACGGCTTGAAGCCGATCGTCGTGGTGAACAAGGTCGATCGTAACGGCGCACGTCCGGAATGGGCCATCAACGAGACCTTCGATCTGTTCGACAAGCTCGGTGCGTCCGATGAGCAGATGGATTTCCCGATTGTCTACGCCTCGGCGCTGCAAGGTTGGGCGACGCTGAGTCTGGAAGAACACGCGAAAAATCCAGCCACCGATATGGAAGCCATGTATCAGACCATCCTGAAACATGTCGCCCCCCCCAGCGGCAACCCGGACGAGCCGCTGCAAATGCAGATCGCTGCACTCGATTACTCCAAGTATCTGGGTCGTCTCGGCGTCGGCCGCATTCAGCGCGGCCGCATGAAGGTCAACCAGGAAGTCATGGTGTTGCTGGGCGAAGAGTTCAAGGAAAAGGGCCGCATCGGCACGATTCTCGGTTTCCGCGGCCTCGACCGCGTGCCGGTGGAAGAAGCCGAAGCCGGTGACATCATCATCATTTCCGGTATCGATCACGTTGCGATCGGCGCCACCATTGCCGACGCCGAGCAGCCGGAAGCGCTGCCGGTCATCGCCATCGACGAGCCGACCTTGACCATGAATTTCATGGTCAACACCTCGCCGTTCGCCGGCAAGGAAGGCAAGTTCGTCACCAGCCGCAACATCCGTGATCGGCTGCAGAAAGAACTGCTGGTCAACGTCGCGCTGCGCGTCGAGGACACGGACGACACCGATGTGTTTATCGTCTCCGGTCGCGGCGAGCTGCATCTGACCATCCTGCTGGAAAACATGCGTCGCGAGGGCTTCGAATTGGCCGTGTCGCGGCCGCGCGTGGTCACCCGTGAAATGGATGGCGAGAAGCAGGAGCCGTATGAACTGCTGACCATCGACGTGGAAGAAGAACATCAGGGCGCCATCATGGAAGAGATCGGTCGCCGTCGCGGCGACCTGCTCGACATGGTGCCGGACGGCCAGGGCCGGGTGCGTCTGGAATACCGCATTCCCGCGCGCGGCCTGATCGGCTTCCAGGGTGAATTCATGACCATGACGCGCGGCACCGGCATCATGAGCCACGTGTTCGACGACTGGGGTCCGATCCGTCCCGACATGCCGGAACGCCGCAATGGCGTGCTGATTTCCGGTGAAGACGGCGCGGCTGTCGCTTATGCGCTGTGGAAGTTGCAGGATCGCGGTCGCATGTTCGTCAAGCACAATGACCCGTTGTACGAAGGCATCATCATCGGTATCCATAGCCGCGACAACGACTTGGTGGTCAATCCGATCAAGGGCAAGCAACTCACCAACGTGCGTTCTTCCGGCACCGACGAAGCCGTGCGCCTGGTGCCGCCGGTCCTGATGTCGCTGGAAGCCGCCGTTGAATTCATCGCCGACGACGAACTGGTGGAAATCACGCCGAAGAGCGTCCGCATCCGCAAACGCTTCCTGAAAGAGCACGAGCGCAAGCGGGCCAACCGCGAAGGTTGAGCTTTTTTTTATCGGAGAGAGCGCCTGTGCTGGGCTTCTGGAACACGCTCTTTTCGCGGCCTGAGGCGGTCGGCGATGATCTTGCCTCGGGTGCCGAGTGGCAGAAAGCGGTGTCTTCGACACTTGCCCTGCCACTTTTTTTCGGTCTGTCTGAATCGGAAAAGAACACCTTGCGCGAACTGGCCGAGCAATTGCTGACGGATAAAGCACTGACTCCGGTTTCAGGCGCCGGGCTCGATGCTTCCCTGCGCGCCGCGATTGCCTTGCAGGCAGCATTGCCGATCTTGAATCTGGGATATCCGGTCTATCGCGGCTGGCGCGAGATCATTCTGTATCCGGGTGAGTTCGTGCCGGACCGGGAAGTCACCGATGACTTCGGCATCGTGCATCGGGTGCGTCAACCGCTTAGCGGCGAGGCCTGGGAAGGCGGGCCGCTGGTGTTGTCGCTCGCCGATGTCATGGCCTCCGGCCATTGCCAGGGCTACAACGTGGTGATTCACGAATTTGCCCACAAACTGGATATGCGCAATGGCTCGGTGAATGGCTTGCCGGCGCTGCACGCCGGCATGTCAGTGGAAACCTGGGCGGTGGCATTCAACACCGCCTATACCGATTTGTGCCGTCGCGTCGATGCGGACGAAGAAACGGAAATCGATCCTTACGCGAGCGAAAGCCCGGCCGAATTCTTTGCCGTGTTGAGCGAGTATTTTTTTGAAGCGCCGGATATCCTGTTCGACGACTATCCGGCGGTCTATGAACAACTGCGCCAGTATTACCGGCAAGATCCGTTGTCTCGGCTGGCGCCGTTTTTGCATGAAATGGAACCCCAATGACGCTGCAACATCACGACCATAAACACGAGGAAGCCTGCAAGGATCAGTGCATCTTCGATACCGATGTACATCATTTTGAGCACGATGTGATCGAAGCCTCGCATCATCAAATAATCCTGGTCGATCTCTGGGCTGAGTGGTGCGGCCCTTGTCATTTCTTGACCCCGGTGCTGGCCAAGGTGATTCCCGAATTCGCCGGCAAGGTCAAATTGGCCAAGGTCGAGGTGGATGAGGACGAGAACATGAAGCTGGCCGGCCGCTATGGCGCGCGTGGTTTTCCCACTGTTTTGTTGTTCAAGAACGGTGAAGAAGTTGCCCGTTTTCACAGCGCCAAGCCGGAACATTTCGTGCGCGAGTTCATCGCCGAACATCTGTAAGCGCGATTGACGTGAACATCGCCCAGCGCGCCGAGGAC
The DNA here is from genome assembly GCA_038215555.1 of Burkholderiales bacterium. Taxonomy (GTDB): domain Bacteria; phylum Pseudomonadota; class Gammaproteobacteria; order Burkholderiales; family Thiobacillaceae; genus PFJX01. Next base: position 22,835 of record JBBQQT010000018.1, read on the forward strand.
ATCGAACCGTTTCGCGTCATGGCGATCCTGGCGCGGGCACGCGAACTGGAAGCAGCCGGGCGCGACATCATCCATCTGGAGGTCGGTGAACCCGATTTCTCGACGCCGGCGCCGATTGTCGAAGCCGGCATCGCCGCATTGCGCGCCGGGCAGACGCATTACACACCGGCGCTCGGCTTGCCGGCGTTGCGCAAGGCAATTGCGGCGTATTACGGCGAACGTTACTGCGTCGATGTTTTGCCTGGCCGGGTTTGCGTGACGCCCGGCGCATCCGGCGCCTTGCTGCTGGCGATGGCGGCGTTATTCAATCCGGGCGAAGAAATCCTGCTCGCCGATCCCGGCTATCCCTGTAATCGGCATTTCGCGCGGCTGGTGGAAGCGCGTGCGGTGGGGGTTCCGGTCGGGCCGGAAACCGGCTATCAACTGACCGCCGAGGCAGTTGCGCGTCACTGGGGGCCGCGCACGCGTGGCGTGCTGGTGGCGAACCCGGGCAATCCGACCGGCACCTTGATTGCGCCGGAAGAACTGGCCGCGATCCATGCCGAAGTGCGGGCGCGCGGCGGTTGGCTGATTGTCGATGAGATCTATCACGAGTTGGTCTATGACGCAGCGCCACCCAGCGCCGCCAGCCTTGGCGAAGATGTGTTGATCATCAACAGTTTCTCGAAGTATTTCCTGATGACTGGCTGGCGTCTGGGCTGGATGTTGGTGCCTCCGTCGTTGCTGAGCAGCATCGACAAGCTGGCGCAAAATATCTTTCTTTCTGCGCCGACCATTGCTCAGCATGCCGCGCTGGTCGCGCTGAAGGCGGATACGCGCGTGCTGCTTGAAACCTGCAAGGCAGATCTGCGGCTGCGGCGAGATGCTCTGTTGCCGGAATTGGCGCGTCTGGGTTTTGAGGTCAGGAGCGCTCCGCAAGGTGCTTTTTATTGTTATGCCGATATCAGTCGTTTCGGCATATCGGCGGAAGCGCTGGCAGAACGTCTGTTGCTGGAAGCCGGCGTGGCGATTACGCCTGGAAACGATTTCGGCTCGCATGCAGCGAGCCGAAATGTGCGTTTTGCCTACACCACCTCGCTGGAACGAATCCGGGAGGCGATGCGGCGAATTGAAACTGTCTTAGGCCGCTGAAGCCAATTTTCGGCGGCGCAAGGCCATCAGGCTGAGCAGGCCCAAAGGCAGCAAGGCAAGCGTGCCCGGTTCAGGAACCGTCAGTTCCGGGTCCGCCTGGATCCAGTCGTTGGCGCAATTCATCGTCCAGTGCACATCGAATTTGCCTGAGTAACCGGCAAATGAACTCAGTGGAATCGCGGCTTCGATGACATAGTGCTGGTCGTTGGTGTAGACGCCCATATTCTTGAACGGCGTGCTGGTGTAGATCAGGCTGCCGACTCCGGTCTGGCTCCCGGTCTTGATCGAGGTCGGATGCATCAAGTCGGGGTTGGTCGGTTGGTGATTGCCACTTACGTTCCACAGGCCGTAATGCCAGGTAGAAACGCTGTACACCTTGCCGGCATCGGCGCCGGTGGTCTGAATGCCGAATTCGTAGCTGCCATCTTGGCCGAAATCGATCGCGAAGTCGCCTGGGGCGTAGCTGTTGTTGGCTGGATTGTCCTGCGTGTTCGGTGACAGGCCGGTGATCAGCGCAAGATAGAGGAAGCTGGAATCCAGGCTGACATATAACGCTTCGGCATCGTAAGCTTGACCGCCCCAGCCAGGGAACAGTCTGACGTTGGCATTACCGGTCTGATCTTCGACAGTGTATTGGCTGGCATTGGGAACAATGTTCGAGTTCGGCGTCCAGTCGCTGGCCTGGCCTGTCTGCTTGAGGCCCCAATCGGCCAGATTGCCATCAATAGCGATCGTGGTTGCTTGTGCGCCTGCAGAACTCAGCATGCTGGCAGCGATTATCAGGTGCATCAGGGTTTTGTTCATTGCAGCCTCCGTTTTCAATGAGAGACCTTATGCAGGATGCGTGCCAACTTCGATTTAACTGTAAAACAATGACTTACCGTAATTTTTCGGTGGAAATAAAGCTCTTCTGTTGGAGATGTCAACGTCTGTTGACGAAATTTGGTCATTGCCTTCGGCTGCGTGCAGACGAAAAAAAACCGGCCCGAAGGCCGGTTTTTTTGTGCAGCTTGCCGATTACTTGGCGGGAGCAGCAGCGTCAGCAGGAGCGGCCGGAGCAGCAGCATCAGCAGCCGGAGCGGCAGCGTCAGCGGGAACAGCAGCGGGTTCCATCGGAGCCGGAGCTTCGACAGGAGCGACAACTACTTCAGGAGCCGGAGCGACAACTTCTTCTTTTTTGCCACAGGCGGTCAGGGAAAAAGCCAACAGGGCGGCGAGCAGGACTGAATATTTCATTGTGTAATTCCTTGAAAGTGTTGATCAACATGTTGATTGCCAGCGTTTTTGCGGGTAGCAATGGCGCTAACGGGCGACATGATAGCAAGTTTTTTTATTTTCGCTAGTCTGTTGATGCGCGCAAACGAGCGATCAGTCGGCTGGTCGACCCATCATGCGGGTTGCTGGCCTCTGCCGAGGTCAATTCGGGCAGGATCACCTTGGCCAGTTGCTTGCCCAGTTCGACGCCCCACTGATCGTAAGAATTGACATCCCAGATCGCGCCCTGGACAAAAACCTTGTGCTCGTAGAGCGCGATCAAACGGCCCAGTGTGCGGGTTGTCAGTTTGCGATAGAGCAGGGTGTTGGTGGGTCGGTTGCCGGGAAAAATCTTGTGCGGCAGCAATGCCTTGATGTCGCGTTTTTCCATGCCGGCAGCGATCAACTCGCTTTCCACTTCGGCACCGGTCTTGCCGCGCATCAGAGCTTCGGGTTGAGCAAGAAAATTCGACAGCAGGACGGCATGTTGTCCATTGGCGTCGTTGTGCGACTCTGCCGCCGCCAGGAAATCGCACGGGATCAATTTCGTGCCTTGGTGAATCAATTGGTAGAACGCATGCTGACCATTGGTGCCTGGTTCGCCGAACAGTACCGGGCCGGTCGAAACCTTGACGGGTTTGCCTTCGCGGGTCACCCCTTTGCCGTTGCTTTCCATGTCGAGTTGCTGCAAATACGCCGCAAAACGGCTCAGACGCTGCTCATAGGGGAGCACGGCGTAGCTTTGCGCATCCCAGAAATTGTTGTACCAGACACCCAGAACGGCCTGGATCACCGGCATGTTTTCAGCCAGTGGCGCGGTACGGAAATGCTCGTCCATGTCATACGCGCCGGCGAGCAACTCCTCGAATTCTTCCATACCGATGTAGAGCGCAATCGGCAGGCCGATGGCTGACCAGAGGGAATAACGGCCGCCAACCCAATCCCAGAAACCGAACATGTTGGCGGTGTCGATACCAAACTCGTGCACCGCTTCTGCATTTGTCGATACCGCGACGAAATGCTTGGCCACCACCTTCATGTCCTTCTTTGCCGCATCCAGCAGCCAGCTGCGAGCCGCGCCGGCGTTGAGCAGGGTTTCCTGAGTGGTAAATGTTTTTGACGCAATGATGAACAGCGTGGTTGCCGGATCGAGGTCTTCCAGCGTGTCATAAAGATGGCTGGGATCGACATTGGAAACAAAGTGCGCGTTGATGTTGCCGCCATAAGGCCGCAACGCCAGACAAGCCATCGCCGGCCCGAGGTCGGAACCGCCGATCCCGATATTGACCACATCGGTGATCGGTTTGCCGGTAAAGCCTTTCCATTTGCCGGTGCGTACCCGGTCGGCAAAGGCGCCGATGCGCGCCAGCACGTCGCGCACATCCGGCATCACGTCATGCCCATCGACCATGACCGGACGCTCGCCCCGGTTGCGCAGCGCCGTGTGCAACACGGCGCGGTCTTCGGTCAGGTTGATCTTGTCACCGGCAAACATTGCATCGCGCAGGATTTCAACCCCACTGTCCTTCGCCAGCTTGACCAGCAACTTCATTGTCTGCGGCCGGATCAGGTTTTTCGAGTAATCCAGCAGCAGATCATCCATCTGCAGCGAAAAACGCTCGGCGCGCTTTTTGTCTTTCGCGAACAAGTCACGCAGATGCACGCCTTTCCAGGCTTTGCGTTCTTCTTTCAGGGCTTTCCAGGCGGGGGATTGAGTCAGATCAGACATGGCGAAATCGCGGTAGATGTACGGAAAATGCGAGTGGAATCGCGTGGAACAAATCAGTGCCGACAGTATAACGAGCCACGCCGAGGCGAGCTCAGTTCAACGTGCTTGCCGCCCACTGCGAACACCAGGCATGCGCAACGTGACGACGACGCGTTGCTCCTGGCGTGCAAGCTCAATGATGGCAACATCCTCAGCCTGGGACATGCCGCGTTCGCTGATGTGTTGCACGTCCCAACCAATCTCCCGCAACAGGCCTGCCGCCGTGCGCGGCAAGCCCTGATCGAGCAAGACCCTGGTTATGCCGCTTCGTCCTGGCTTCCTGTGATCGTTCTGTTCGGTCTTCGTTATCAGCTCAAATCCACCCGCGCTGCTTCAACCTTCGGTACAACCAGAAACAGCCGGCGCCGGTGCTCAGCAGGGTGAGCGGGTAGCCCCAGGTCCATTCCAGTTCGGGCATGGTTTTGAAGTTCATGCCGTAGAGGCTGAATACCAGGGTGGGGATGGCGAGGATGGCGCCCCAGCCGGCGAGTTTCTGCACCGATTCGCTTTGTTGCATGGCGGCGGTGGTCATCGACAGTTGCATCGCGTCGGAGATCATTTCGCGCAGGCGGTCGAGGGTCTGGATCAGCCGGATGGCGTGGTCTTCGACGTCGCGGTAATAGGCGCGCAGGTCTTTGTCGACGATGTTGGGATGTAGCCGAATCAGGTCGCCGCAGATTTCCGGGATCGGCTGCACGGCGGACATCAGGCCGAGGATGTCGCGCTTGGTTTCAAACAGGAATTGCAGGTTTTCGCTGGAAAAGCCGCTGCTGAAAATGGCCGCCTCGAGGTCGGCGTAGCGATCTTCCAGGCGCGCGCTGAGCGGGCGCAGTTCATCGACCACGTTGTCCAGCAGCGCGTACAGCGCCAATCCGACGGTGAGCGGTTTGGCGAAGGCCTGCAAACGATCCCGCACGCGGCTGTAGCCGGGGCCGGTGTCGTGGCGAATGATGGCGAGATAGCTGGTGCCGCAGAAAACGTGGGTTTCGCCATATTCGATGACGTTTTCCCACAGCCGGGCGGTACGCAGGACGACGAACAGGCCGCCGGCGTAGTCTTCCACCTTCGGCCGCTGATTCGCGCTCAGCGCGTCTTCGACGGCGAGTTCATGCAGGTTGAGTTCTTCCTGCAGCAGGTCGAGCGTCGGCTTGTCAGGGTCGTTCAATTCCAGCCAGACCAGGCCTTTACCGGCGGCGATTGCTTCGCTGACGTCCTCGAACGGGATCGAATGGCGCTGGCCATCCCGCAACAGCTCGCAGGAGACGTCAACCGGCATGGTTCAGTCCTGATACAGGATGATGCCTCCCAAGGGCGGCAGGGTCAGCACGAGGGAACTCGGATAGCCCATCCAGGCAGTATCTTCCGACATCAGGCCGGCGCCGTTGCCGATGTTGCCGCCGCCGTAGAGAGCGGAATCGCTGTTGAAGATTTCCCGCCAGAAACCGCTGGCGGGGGCGCCGATGCGGTAGCCGGTGCGTGGCACCGGGGTGAAGTTGAATGCAACCACCACCGAGCGGCCCTTGCGGTCGCGGCGCTGGAAGACGAGGATCGATTGGTCGGCGTCGTGGCAGTCGATCCAGGCGAAACCCTCGACATCGAAATCGAGGTCGTGCAGCGGCGGCAGGTCGCGGTAGAGACGGTTGAGATCGCGCGCCGCCTTGCTGACGCCGACGTGCCAGTCGATGTCCATCAGGTTCCAGTCGAGGCCGCATTGTTCTGACCATTCGCGGCCCTGGCCGAATTCGTTGCCCATGAAATTGAGCTTCTTGCCCGGGCTGCAGGTCTGGTAGGTCAGCAGCAGGCGCAGGTTGGCGAATTTCTGCCAGGCGTCGCCCGGCATCTTGCCGAGCAGGGAGTTTTTGCCATGCACGACTTCATCGTGCGAGAACGGCAGCACGAAGTTTTCCGAATAGGCGTAAAGCTGCCCGAAGGTCAGGTTGTTGTGGTTGTAGCGGCGATAGATCGGGTCTTGCTGGATGTAGGCGAGCGTGTCGTTCATCCAGCCCATGTTCCACTTCATCGAGAAGCCGAGGCCGCCGAGGTATACCGGACGCGACACCATCGGCCAGGCGGTGGATTCTTCCGCGATGGTCAGCGCGCCAGGGAAGCGCTCGTGCACCATCGAATTCATTTCGCGCAGGAAGTCGATCGCGTCCAGGTTCTCGCGGCCACCATATTTGTTCGGCAGCCATTCATCGTGCTTGCGCGAGTAATCCAGGTACAGCATCGAGGCGACGGCATCGACGCGCAGTCCGTCGAGGTGGAATTCCGACATCCAGTAATGCGCGCTGGAAAGCAGAAAGCCTTTGATCTCGGCACGGCCGTAATTGAAGATGTAAGTGCCCCAGTCCTGATGCACGCCCAGACGCGGGTCTTCATGTTCGAACAGCGCGGTGCCATCGAAACGCGCCAGCGCCCAGGCATCCATCGGGAAGTGGCCCGGCACCCAGTCGAGCAGGACGCCGAGTCCGGCGCGGTGACAGGCATCGACGAAATGACGGAAGTCGTCGGCGCTGCCGAAGCGCGAACTTGGCGCGAAATAACCGGTGGTCTGGTAGCCCCAGGAGGCGTCCAGCGGATGTTCGGTGACCGGCATCAATTCAAGGTGGGTATAGCCCATCTCGGCGGCGTAAGGCACCAGCGTATCGGCTAGTTCACGCCAGTTGAAGAAGCTGCCGTCCGGATGCAGTTTCCAGGAACCGGCATGGATCTCGTAGATGTTCATTGCGGTATGCAGCCAGTCGCGCTGGGCGCGGTTGCGCATCCATTCCTGGTCGGTCCAGCCATGTGTGCTGGCGGCAGGTACTACGGCGGCATTGCTCGGCCGCATCTCGAACTGGCGCGCGAACGGATCAGCCTTGACGACGACCGCGCCGGTTTCCCGATTGCGAATTTCGAACTTGTACAGGTCGCCGGCGGCGAGGCCGGGAATGAACAATTCCCAGATGCCGGAACCGCCGCGGGCGCGCATCGAATGAATGCGGCCATCCCAGTTGTTGAAGCCGCCGACCACCGAGACGCGCTCGGCATTCGGCGCCCAGACCGCGAAGCGCACGCCATCGACGCCATCCACTTGCATGCTGTGACCGCCCAGGCTGCGCCAGGCTTCCAGCAGCTTGCCCTCGTTGAACAAATACATTTCCTGATCCGACAACAGCGGGCCGAAGGCATACGGATCGGTGATCTCGAATTGATGGCCGTTTTCCTCGATCTCCAACCGCCATGGCCTCGGCGGCGCCAACGGGCCGCGCCATTCGAACAGGCCGCCGGCATCGACCTTGGCTAACTCGGCACGGCTATCCGGTAACAACAGGGTGACCCGGCTGGCGGCCGGGCGGAATACCCGCAAGGCCCAGCCTTCCGGGGCGGGATGCATGCCTAGGATGGCGAAGGGGTCGTGGTGACGGGCGCTGAGAAGACGTTCGAGAGACTGGGGCATAGTGGTCTTTTGTAATCAGATTTACCAAATAATGGTGCAAGAATAACGCTTGCCAAGTGTTGCTGGATACCGTGCTGAAGCAATCCACCGTTAGTCAGAACCGCTCAAAAACACTTAGAGCGTATTCAGGATATATCTATCGGTTATTATTTCACTCTTAACTGATCATGAATGCCATTGAGGAGACAGGGCGTGCAAAAAGAATATCCAAGATTTGTCAGTCTGCTGACCAAAAACACCGTGGCGCTGATTCTTGCCGGCGGACGTGGTAGTCGCCTGATGCAACTGACTGACTGGCGCGCGAAGCCGGCAGTGCCGTTTGGTGGCAAGTTCCGCATCATCGATTTCCCGCTTTCCAACTGCATGAATTCCGGTATCCGCCGGATCGGCGTGGTGACCCAGTACAAGTCACATTCGATGATCAAACACGTGCAGCGAGGCTGGGGTTTCCTGCGTGGCGAGTTCAACGAGTTTGTCGATCTGCTGCCGGCGCAACAGCGGGTGGCGGAAGAGACCTGGTACAAGGGCACGGCGGATGCGGTGTATCAGAACCTCGACATCCTGCGTGTCTACAAGCCGGAATATGTGCTGCTGTTGGCCGGCGACCACGTCTACAAGATGGATTACGGCGAAATGATCGCCAACCACGTGCGCAACGAGGCCGACATGACGGTCGCCTGCATCGAAGTGCCGTTGAAAGAGGCGGCCGCGTTTGGTGTCATGGCGACCAACGAGGATTCCCGCGTCATCGCGTTCTCGGAAAAACCGGAAAATCCGACGCCGATGCAGGGCAAGCCGGATACCGCGCTGTGCTCGATGGGCATCTATGTCTTCAACGCCGCCTTCCTGTTCGAGCAACTGGTGCGCGACGCCGACGATCCGAGATCCGAGCACGATTTTGGCAAGAACATCATTCCTCACCTGATCGATGCCGGCTATCGCATTTTTGCGCAAAGCTTCAACGACAGTTGCGTCCATGGCGAAGGCGAACCGCCGTACTGGCGCGATGTCGGAACTGTCGACGCTTATTGGGAAGCCAATCTGGATCTCGCCAACATCACGCCCGACCTGAATCTATACGACAAGGACTGGCCGATCTGGACCTACCAGGAACAATTGCCGCCGGCCAAATTCGTCTTTGACGAGGAAAACCGGCGGGGCATGGCGGTGGATTCGATGGTTTCCGGTGGTTGCATCATCAGTGGCGCCACCGTGAGGCATTCGGTGCTGTTCTCCAATGTCCGGGTCAAGGATGGCGCATTCCTGGAAGAAGCGGTCGTGCTGCCGGATGTGCGGATTGGCGAAGGCGCGATCCTGAAAAAAGTGGTCCTCGACAAGGGCTGCATCATCCCGCCCGGCATGAGCATCGGCGTCGATCGGATCGAGGACGAAAAATTGTTCCACGTCACCAAGAAGGGCGTCACCCTGGTGACCCCGGAAATGCTTGGACAGGCGTTCCACCATTTCCGATGACCCTACTTCGGTAAGCGTCAAGTGACATCTCAAGGCGGCTAAAATGGCCGCCTTTTTGTTTGTTGGTGGCTCATCGTGCTTCATCTCGTTTTTTGTTGGCATTTTCACCAGCCCGACTATCGCGATGCGGAGGGGCGTTACCAACTGCCGTGGACTTACCTGCACGCGGTAAAAGACTATGCCGACATGGCGGCGCACCTGGAAGCTGCGCCGAATCTGCGTTGCGTGGTCAATTTCGTGCCGACGCTGACCGCGCAGTTGCTCGATTACAGCGACCAGTTTGCCAGTGGTGAACTGCGTGATCCATTGCTCGCCAGCTTGATCGCCACCAATTTGTATGCGCTGCCGGCGGCAGAAAAACGGCAATGGATCGAGCAATGTTTCAAGGTCAATCACCCCACCATGTTGGAGCCGTTTCCCGCCTACAAGCGGCTCTACATCATCTGGAAAACCATTGCCGAAGATGAAGAAACCGGCCTGGTTTATCTCTCCGAACAATATCTTGCCGATCTGGTGACCTGGTATCACCTGGCCTGGACCGGCGAAACCGTGCGTCGCGCGCGGCCGGATTTGCTGGTGATGCTCCGCAAGGGCGAAGGCTTCAGTCTGCAGGATCGACACAATCTGTTCGATCTCTACGGCGAAGTCATCGCCAGTTTGCTGCCGCGCTATCGCGCGATGGCAGAGATTGGTCAGATCGAACTCTCGGCAACGCCACACAGCCACCCGATTTTGCCGCTGCTGCTCGATTTTCAGGTCGCGCTCGAAGCCCGACCCGATCTCCCCATGCCGCAAGCCACCGCCTATCCCGGCGGCGAAAAGCGCGCCCGCGCGCACATCAAGGCGGCACTGGAAACGCATCAGGCCCAGTTCGGCCAACCCCCGGCCGGGTTTTGGCCGGCAGAGGGTGGGGTGTCCGATGCCGCCGTGCGTTTGCTGGCCAGCTCCGGCGTCAAATGGACCGCCAGCGGCGAAGCCGTATTGCGCCACAGCCTGGCGGCGGCGGGGGTCGAGCTGACGCGCAAAGCGGAATGGTGCTACACGCCTTACCGCTTGCCCGGCGTCAAGACCGCGCTGTTCTTTCGCGACGACCATCTCTCCGATCTGATCGGCTTCGAGTACAAAAGCTGGCACGGCAGCGATGCGGCGCGGCATTTTCTGCACGCGCTGGACGAAGTTCGCCGGCATGCAAACACGCCAAATCCGGTGGTCAGCATCATTCTGGATGGCGAAAACGCCTGGGAGTATTACCCCTTCAACGGCTTCTATTTCCTTTCCGAATTGTTCGCCGCGTTGTCTGATCACGTCACCTTGCGCGCCACCACGTTCAGCGAATATCTCGAACTGCAACCGCAGTCGCCCGCCGCGCTGCCGCATCTGGTCGCGGGCAGTTGGGTCTATGGCGATTTCTGCACCTGGATGGGTGATGCCGCCAAGAATCGCGGCTGGGACTGGCTGGTGGCCGCCAAGCAGGCTTATGACGTTGCCGTTGCCACCTTGCCGAGCGAGTTGCAGCGCGAGGCCGAGGCGCTGCTGAAATCGTGCGAAAGCTCGGACTGGTTCTGGTGGTTCGGCGATTACAACCCGGCCGACGCCGTCGCCAGCTTCGACCGCGTCTACCGTCAGAAGCTGAAGCGCCTTTACCAAATCCTGCGTGTTTTCCCGCCGGATTATCTCGACAGCCCGCTCTGCCAGGGCGGCGGTGCGATGGAGGCGGGCGGCGTGATGCGGCGGGGAGTTTGATCGCATGACTTTCTTGCAGAAACTGTTTCCGCAGCAGGCGCTGATCAGCCGGCGCGAAATGCTGATCAGCGCACTGGCGGCGGGTCTTGCCATCACGCTCAACGCCTGGCTCAGCCATGCCCTGCTGCCGGGCGACTATCAGGTATTTCTCGCCGCCTCGATGGGCGCTTCGACCATCCTGGTGATCGCCGTGCATCACAGTCCGTTGTCGCAGCCCTGGGCGGTGATCGGCGGCCATTTGATCGGCGCACTGTCCGGCCTGCTGGCGTCATGGCTGGTTGAAAATTCGGTGCTTGCCTGCATGTTGGCGATGATGCTGACCGTGTGGGTTCAAATGTCGCTGCGCTGTCTGCACGCGCCGGGTGGTGGTACCGCGCTGTTGCCGATTCTGGGCGGCGCTGCGGTGCAGGCGGAAGGCTTCGGCTTCCTCGGTGTGGTTTTGCTGAATGGGCTGGTGCTGGTTGCTGCCGCTTTGCTGGTCAACAACCTGTTGCCAGGACGGCGCTATCCGATGGCTTTCGCGCCGCGTCCGCTGATCCCGGTCAAACCGGTCTTCCGCGAGGAAGATTTGCTCGCCGCGTTGCGCTCGATGGAAGGATTTATTGACGTTTCACCGGACGACCTCGAACGCATCTACGAACATGCTCGTTCTCACCTTCGCCAGCACTGGGATGGCGATCGGGACGCCCAACAAATCGCTGAAACCCGGCGCTGATCAACCCACGAGACCCACATGAGCCAGACTGTTTCCCTTCTTTTCGGCGTTCACGCCCACCAGCCCGTCGGCAACTTCCCGGAAGTCCTGGAAGACGCGCATCAACGTTGCTACAAGCCGTTTTTCGAGACGCTCCAGCGTTACCCGGAATTCCGTTTTGCGCTGCACGCTTCCGGCTGGCTGCTCGAATGGTTGTTCACACATCACCCGGAAGACATGGCGTTGCTGGTTGAAATGGCGGCACGCGGCCAGATCGAGTTTTTCGGCGCCGGCGACATGGAGCCGGTGCTGGCGGTGATTCCCAACCGCGACCGCCTCAGTCAGCTCGCCGCGATGTCCGACCGCATCGAACAGATATTCGGCCAGCGACCGCATGGCGCCTGGCTCACCGAGCGGGTCTGGGAGGCCACCGTCGTCCCGGCGCTGATCGATTCCGGCATCGAGTACGTCATGGTCGATGACTATCACTTTCTCTGCGCCGGCAGCGAGCGCGAGAAACTGAACGGCTACCACACCACCGAGGAGGACGGCCGCCGGCTCGACCTGTTTCCAATTTCGGAAGCGCTACGCTACCGCCTGCCGTTCACGCCGGCCGCAGAGGTGGTCGCGTTCATCGAATCCCAGGCCGATGACAGCACCCATTCCGCCGCAATCTACTTCGACGACATCGATAAATTCGGTATCTGGCCGGAGACCTTCCACTGGGTTTACGAGCAGGGCTGGCTGACCCAGTTCATCGAAGGCGTGCTGAATTCCTCGCTGATCCAAAGCCGGCATTTCCGCGAATACCATGACGCTTCGCCGACGCGCGGCGTGGTCTACCTGCCCACCGTGTCGTACAGCGAAATGGGCGAATGGACACTGCCGGCGCCGGCAGCCGAACGCTATGCCGAACTGGTGCATGCGGCGCAGCACGAAGGCGTGCTGGAGCGTGATCGCCCGTTCATTCGCGGCGGCATCTGGAAGAACTTCCTGACCCGCTACCCGGAAGCCAACTGGATGCACAAGCGCATGCTGGGGTTGTCCGCGCGGCTGGCCAGCCTGCCGGCGGACCAGGTGCGCCAGGACCTGGTCGAACTGCTGCATGAAACGCA
>JBBQQT010000019.1:0-34261 GCA_038215555.1 Burkholderiales bacterium
CGTGCTGCGGCACCAGCAATTCGATATACAAAGCCGCTACATTGTGTCCAACAAGGGTGTTTTTTTTTTGGTCAAAATGGTGTTAGAAATGGATATCGACAAGCTGGTGCCGCAGCACGGCCGCTGGTTAAAGGGGAAAGAGGCGATCAATGCTTTCCTCGACTGGGTGGAAAACCTGCGTTGCGGCATCGATTTGTTCTCTCAGGACAATTACAAGATGCCGGTCTGAGAATTGCGGCAGATTGAGTGAACGCTTTGAGTGAACGATATATCCATTCCTTCGAGTCTGACGAACAAGCCCGTCTGATTCGCCAGGGCCGCTTTCTCGAACCCTGGATTCAACCCGGCGTCGATTTCCCCGCCCGTACCTCGGTGCTGGAAGTGGGATGTGGCGTTGGTGCGCAATTGCAGGTTTTGCTGCGGCGTTTTCCGGAAGTCCACTTCACCGGTATCGATGCCTCTGCCGCACAACTTGATCGAGCCCACCAGTTTCTGGCGGAGGCGGTAAGTGCCGGCCGCGTCGAATTGGCGCAGGCATCCGCCTATCAATTGCCTTTTCCCGACGCGAGTTTCGATGCCGCCTGCATCTACTGGGTGTTGGAGCATCTGTCGGATCACCTCGGCGTGCTGCGCGAAGTGTTGCGGGTGCTGAAACCGGGCGGCGTGTTCTATTGCACTGAAGTGTTCAACAGCGGCCTTTATGCGCGTCCGCGCCAGCCGGCGCTGGCAGACTACTGGCGGGCATTCAACCGCTTGCAGGAAGAACTCGGCGGCGATCCTGATGTCGGCATCAAGCTGGCCGCGTTGTTCGAGCGCGCCGGCTTTGAACAGATCGCGTTTTATGACGTTTCCGCGCAGATGGACTCCCGCTTGAATGAACCCGCCGCGCGCCGCGATTTTGTCGATTTCTGGCAAACCCTGTTGTTGAGTGGCGCGCCCAAGCTGGAGCAGCATGGACGCATCACGGCGCAGGACATCAACGCGCTGAAATCCGCTTTCTCGAACCTGGTGGAGAACCCGCAAGCGATCTTTCGCTATGCCGCAATGCAGGCGCGCGGCCTAAAACCGGCCTGAATGCCGGCCTGAATGGAAACTGAATAAATGAACACAAAAGCCATCCCGAAAATCGGCTTCGTCTCCCTCGGCTGCCCGAAAAACACCTTCGATTCGGAGCGCATCCTGACCCAGTTGCGGGCCGAGGGTTATCTGATTGTGCCGACCTACCAGGACGCCGATCTGGTGGTGGTGAACACCTGTGGTTTCATCGACAGCGCAGTCGAGGAAAGCCTGGATGCGATCGGCGAAGCGTTGCGTGAGAACGGCAAGGTGCTGGTCACCGGCTGCTTGGGCGCGCGCGAAAACGTGATCATGGATGCGCATCCGCAAGTGCTGGCGGTGACTGGCCCACATGCCTCGGAAGAAGTCATGCGTCATGTGCACAAGCACTTGGCGAAACCGCACGACCCGTTCGCCGATCTGGTGCCGCCCGGCGGCTTGAAACTGACGCCGCGCCACTACGCCTATTTGAAGATTTCCGAAGGCTGCAACCACCGTTGCACCTTCTGCATCATTCCCAGTTTGCGCGGCGATCTGGTCTCGCGCCCGATTGGCGATGTGCTGACCGAAGCCGAAGCGCTGGTCAATGCCGGCGTCAAAGAACTACTAATTATTTCCCAAGATACAAGCGCTTACGGCGTGGACTTAAAGTATCGTCCCGGCTTTTACAACGGCCGCCCGGTGAAGACGCGGATGCTGGAACTGGTGCAGGAACTGTCCAAATTGGGCATCTGGGTGCGCCTGCATTACGTTTATCCATATCCCAGCGTCGATGATGTATTGCCGTTGATGGCTGAAGGCAAAGTGCTGCCTTACCTCGACATCCCTTTCCAGCACGCCAGCCACCGCATTCTGAAAGCGATGAAGCGCCCGGCACATGCCGAAAACACCCTGCGCCGCATCGAAAAATGGCGCGAGATTTGTCCCGACATCGTCATCCGCAGCACCTTCATCACCGGCTTCCCCGGCGAGACGGAAGACGACTTCGGCGAACTGATCCACTTTTTGCAAGCCGCCAAACTCGACCGTGTCGGCGCATTCCCTTATTCCGCCGTCGATGGTGCGGTAGCCAACGACTTGCCCGACCCGGTCGATGAAGACCTGAAACATGATCGCCTGGCCCGTTTCATGGACGTGCAGGCCGACATCAGCGCGGAGAAGTTGCGCGCGCGGCGCGGAACGGAAATGACCGTGTTGATCGACGAGGCGGATGGCAGACGAGCGATTGGCCGTACTTATGCCGATGCGCCGGAGATCGACGGCGTGGTGCATATTGCACAGGGCGCCGGTTTGCAGGTGGGCGATTTCGTCAAGGTGAGGATCACGCGCAGCGACGATTACGATCTGTGGGGCAAGCCGGTCTAAAATTCCTTCCCGTTTTTTCGGATATTTCCATGTCACGCAAAGCCAAAGACAAACCCGGCAAGTCGCCGCCGCAAGCCCTGGATATCCCCGCCCTGGTGGCGCGGGCCGAGGCGGATCTGGCGCTGGCGCATTACAAGGAGGCGACCGAGCTTTACAAGGAGCTGATCAAACGGGAGCGGCGGCCGCTCTGGGTCGATGGACTCGCCGCCTGCTACGCCGGTCGTGCCCATGCGCTGGCCGACAAGGGCATGCTCAAGGAGGCGCTGACCTTGTGGCGCAACCGTCAACAACTGTGCGGCAAACCGCTTTTCGAGGGGCCTTATCTGGCCTGGCTGATACAAGCCGGGGAGCAGGGCGAGGCGGTGCGTATGCTGGCCGATCTGTCCTTGCCGGGGACGGTTCGCGCCGAACTGGAAACGCGGCTTGCCGGCATTCTTCTGGACTGGCCGGATGACACGCCACTCGCGCTGCCCGCCGAAAGCCCGCTGCTGAGCCATCGTGCCGCCGCGCTGGGTGCCTTGCGGGCCAGCCAGCTAGGTGATTGGGTCGGCATGAACGAAAGTCTCGCGGCGATCCCGTTCCGTTCGCCGTATCGCGATCTGAAGCCTCTGCTCAAGACGCTGGCGCTGCTGGCGACGGATCGCTCTGCCGCCGCCGACGCGATCGCCCGCCTGCCGTCGAATAGCCCGTTCCCGCGGCTGGCCGTGGTTTTGCAAGCGGCGATCCTGCCCGATACGCGTTGGCTTGGTAAGTTGTCCGAGCTGGATGCGGACAGCCGGCAACTCCTGCTTGATCTCAAAGGTTGTCCCGACGCTCTGCGGCCGCTGCTGCTCGATCTCGCCCGATTAGGCGAAAAACCGCATCCCGAAACCTGGTTCGACTATCTCCTGCGCCATCGGCGACAACTGCCCGCCGGGCTGGCGGAGTCTTTCTGCCAACGCTTGCTGCCGCATGCGGAAAGCCGACTACAGGCTTATACCGACGCATTCGGTCGATTGCCGCAGGTGCGCCATATGCACCTTGCCGCCCTGACCGTCGAGATGAGAGGCAAGCGTGCTCCGGCGTTGTCCTTCTGGGAGCGCATGGCCGAGTCGCTGTCCAACGATCCAACCCAGAAGCTACGTGCGGCGCTGATCTGGCGGCGCCTGTCCGGCATCGATATCGCTGCGCTGAGTGATGAAGATCATTTGGCGGATTCCATTGATTACTTGCAACGCAGTGTCGAACTCGATCCCGATCAACGTGAAACCCAGTTGCGCCTGATCTCGGCGCTGCGCGGACAGGGTGAACTCCAGCAGGCGCGTGGCGCGCTTGAGCGGGCCTTGCCGCGTTTTCCCAAGGATGCCGGCCTGTTGCTCGAAGCCGTGCAGGTCGCACTTGCCGGCAAGGCGTTCAAAAAGGCTGCCGGACTGGCCAAGCAGGTGCTCGAACTCGACCCGATCAACCCGAGCGTGCGACAGTTGATCGGGCATGCGCTTTTTTCTCACGCGCGCAAATTGATCAAGGCAGACAACTTCGAGTCGGCGCGGAAGGAGCTGAGTGCGGCGGCGGAATGGTTGCGCGCTGCGGAAGATATCTCGACGCTCAATCTGTTGCGCGCCCTGACAAGCGATGATCCGGCCGATGTCGGCATCCGTGATGCCGTCGCGGCGTTGGGCGGCGGCCTGGCGGGCGCTTTCCATCTGGCGCTGGAAGCGGGCAGAGTGGGGCGGAATGTCAACGCGCTGTTGTTGCGTGGCGGCGTCAATCTGAAGGCCGCGGCCGACGCCGGCGCGGTGGTTGCGCTGGCGCGCGTGGTGGAAGCGACGCGGGAGCCCGAGAAAGCCCTGCGCGCCGCATTGCTTCCTCTGCGCCCGTTGCTCAAGCGAGCGGTGGCGGGCCGCTACGCCGAGGCGGATTTAAGCGTCATTTGCGAAGCCTGGCTGCGCGCCAAGGAAAATGAACTGCTGCGGCATTATGCCCAGGTCGCTCTGAAACACTGGCCACAGCGCCCGATCTTCGTTTATTTCAAGGCGGCGTCCTATGCCGGCAATCTTTATCAGATGCCGATGCAGTTGCAGGATCAGCTCGAACGCGCCGCCGAAGAGAGCCATGCGAGCAACGATCGGCACACTTACCAGCGTATTCAGAGTCTGTTCGCGGCGCTCGATGCGGACCTGAGTTGGCCGGAAGATGGCGCCGATTTTATCGACCCGCTGGATCCGGGTGACCCGGGCGCGGCATTTGAAATGCTGCTGCGCATGGGCGGCGAGGAAACACTGTTCAAGATGGCGCGCCAAGCGATGGGCAACGCCGCGTTCGATCTGTTGAGAAAGCAAATGGGCGGCAACGACAAAAACTTCGCGCGCGCATTGATTGAATTGATGAAAGATGAAATGCGCGGCATAGGCATGCCGCCGCAGCCCGCTAAACCGCAGCCCGTCAAACCGCCGCTCGCACCCGCGCCACGCAAACCCGCCTCCGATATCCAGAGAGACCTGTTCGATGACTGATCCTTACCGCCTGCTTGGCGTTCCCGCCCGGTTGCATGAGACAACTGCCCAGGACGCTGCCGATTATGACGAAGTCATCCGGCAGGCCTATCTGGCAGCGATTCGCGCCTGCCCGCCCGAGCGCGACCGGCAGCGTTTCGAGCAGGTGCGCGCCGCCTATGAGGCCATTGCCAACGCGCGCGCCCGCCTTGGCCATGATTTGTTCGATGCCGCGGCGCCGACGCCGGAAGATTTGCTGGCCGCGCTGCAAGCCGATTTTCAGCCGCAACTGCCATCGGCGCAGCGCCTGCGCCGGGTGCTGGGGGGGAAAGCATGATCCCGGTCGCAGAGAAGGCGCGCTTGATCGAAGAATTCCGGGCTTGTCTGGATGACTGGGCGGAAGGCGAAAACGAAAGTGAAAGCGAAAACGAAGATGACAACGCTGTCATTGACCTGTCCACCTTGCTGGCCGAAATGGCCGCGTTGAAGAATGAAATCCGCCTGGAATCGCGTCAGTTCAAGAGCATGCTGGAAGAAATGCGCCAGTTTGGCGAAGCCCTGCGCGAACAGAATGAACGCCTGAATCGCGACCTGGAGCGTGTGCGAGAACAGGCTGCCGCCGGCAAACGACAGGCCGAACGCGGTCTGCTGATGGGCCTGCTCGATCTGCGCGATCGCCTGGCGGCCGGTGTGGATGCCGGCGACGCACGCCATCCTTCGTTTCTGGCGCGGCTGCTGCCGGCCGAGACCCGCTTCGCGCGGAGCCTGGCGCAAGGGCAGTCGCTCACACTGCGCCGAGTGGATGAATTGTTGGCTGAGCATCAGGTGCATCCGTTCGAAGCCATCGGCCAGATGCTGGACCCGCACCGGATGCGTGCAGTGGGTGTCGAAAACGCACCGGACAAGCCCGATGGGCAAGTGCTGCGCGAGGTTCTGCGCGGTTATTACCAACACGACGAGCTGCTGCGTGCCGCTGAAGTCATCGTCAACAAGAGGATATAGTCAACATGCGTGAAATCATCGTCGGTATCGATTTGGGTACCACTAATTCAGAAGTCGCGGTGGTGCGTGATGGTCGCGTGGAAGTGATAGCCATCAGCGCGGGCGAGCCCATCCTGCCCTCGATGGTCGGCTTGGCCGACGACGGCGCGCTGCTGGTCGGCGGCCCGGCCCGCAACCAGTATGTGCTGCGCCCGGAACGCAGCGTGCGCTCGATCAAGCGTCGCATGGGCGAGGCCACGCGCATTGCCTTGGGGGAGCGGGATTACAGCCCGCAGGAAATCTCCGCCATGATCCTGCGCCGGCTCAAGCAGGTCGCCGAAAGCCATCTGGGGCAGCCGGTCAACAAGGCGGTGATTACCGTGCCGGCCTATTTTTCCGACGCGCAACGCCAAGCCACGCGTGAAGCCGGCGAAATCGCCGGCCTGGAGGTCGTGCGCATCATCAACGAACCCACGGCGGCGGCGCTGGCTTACGAAAGCGGCCATCAGGGCGCGCGCAAAGCATTGGTTTACGACCTGGGCGGCGGCACGTTCGATGTGTCGGTGGTCAACCTGGAGGGCGACGTGGTGGAAGTCCTCGCCAGCCACGGCAACAACCATCTCGGCGGCGACGACTTCGATCAACGTATCGTCGATTTCGCCCTCGCGCAGATCGAAGCGCGCAACGGTGCCGAGGTTGAGCAAGCCGTGCGCCAGTCGGCCATCGCCATGGCTCGTCTGCAACGCGCCGCCGAAGCGGCCAAGATCGCGTTGTCGGATCGCCCCTATGCGATGCTGGCCGAGGAATACCTGCTGCAACATCAAGGCGAGCCGGTGCATCTGGCGGTGGAACTCGCCCGCGCCGACTACGAGGCGATGATCGAGCCCTACATCGCCGAGACCCTGGACGCCACCCATATCGCGCTGGCCGGGGCGCGTCTGACAGTCTCCGAGATTGACGAAATTCTGTTGGTTGGCGGTGCCACCCGCACCCCGCTGGTGTCCCGTCGACTGGAGGAAGCCATGGGCATGGCGCCGCGCGGCGAGCTGAACCCCGATCTCTGCGTGGCGATGGGCGCGGCGATTCAGGCTGGCGTCATCAGCGGCGAACAGACCGCCTCGGTGCTGGTCGATGTCACGCCCTACACCTTCGGCACCTCCGCTATCAGCATCATGAATGGCGAGGAATATCCCTACTGCTTCGTGCCGCTGATTCGCAAGAACACGCCGATTCCAGTCAGCAAGAGCGAGGTTTTTTACACCGCCTACGATGGCCAGGAGCGCATTGATGTCGGCGTTTATCAGGGCGAGGATCGCGATGCGCTGAAAAATATCGAAATCGGCATGTTCACGATCGACGGTTTG
Source organism: Burkholderiales bacterium (assembly GCA_038215555.1). Classification (GTDB taxonomy): domain Bacteria; phylum Pseudomonadota; class Gammaproteobacteria; order Burkholderiales; family Thiobacillaceae; genus PFJX01. The sequence continues at coordinate 7,238 of JBBQQT010000019.1, forward strand.
CGCCTCGACGCACCGATTGGCAGCCGCATCGTGACCACTTTCTCGCTCGATCTCGATGGCATTCTTCATGTCACCACGCGGGAAAAGGAAACCGGCCTGGAACGCTCCATCACCATTGCCAACGCTTTGGCGCGTATGGAAACCGACCAGCTCGCCGCCGCGCGTGAACGGGTGCGGGCCTTGTTCGGCGAAGATGGAGAAGGTGAGGCTGACACCGGTCAAAATACCAACCAGCGCCGGCATCGGGTGGAAGCTCTGGCCTTGGTGGAAAAGGCGGAACGCTTGCTGAAAACGGCCGGCGCGGACGACGCGGAAGACCTGGTCAACGGCATCGAAGCCGTCAAAGACGCACTCGAGCAAAGCGATGAAGTGTTGAAAATGGCGATGGGCAGCCTGGCCGATCTGCTTTATTACCTGGAAACCTGAACGTGGAACGCTGCCCATCCTGTCGCGCCCGGCTGAACGAAAGCGCGCTCTGCCCGCGCTGTGGTTGCGACCTGGGGCTGGCGTCGCGCGCCGAGTCGCAAGCGCAAAACCTGGTCAGGCGCGCCATCCGATCCTTGGCGGCGGGTAACCCGATTCTGGCCGCGAGCTATCTTGAAACCTCGCTGACCTTGCAGCGCGGCCCGCTGGCGGTGGCATTGACGGCCATGCTGGCGGCGCAGCAGGCGGGGACTGAAGCGAGGTGGTGCGGTGAAATCACAGATCAAGCGCTCGGACAATCATGACCCAAGAAATCTGGAAACCCCACGTCGTCGTCGCCGCTGTCGTTGAACAGGACGGCAAATTCCTGTTGGTCGAAGAGCACACCGACGACGGTATTCGCTTCAATCAGCCGGCGGGGCATCTGGAGGAGGGTGAATCGCTGATCGAAGCCGTGCGGCGAGAAGCCTTCGAGGAAACCGCACATCATTTCGAGCCGGAAGCACTGTTGGGCATCTATCGCTGGCGACATCCCGGCAAGCCGAAGAAGACCTACTTGCGGTTTGCCTTTTCCGGGCAGATTACCGGCTTCGACCCTACCGCTGCATTGGATGAGGGCATCCTGCGGGCGGTCTGGATGTCGACTGACGAGATCACCGAAACCCGGCATCGGCATCGCAGTCCGCTGTTGCAGCAGTGCGTGACGGATTATCTGGCGGGACAGCGCTATCCGCTGGACTTGCTGATGGACTTTGCCGACATATTCGAATCCGGGGCGCGGTGAGCCGTATCGTTGTCGGACTCTCCGGCGGCGTTGATTCCGCCGTCACCGCCTGGTTGCTGAAGCAGGCCGGGCACGATGTGGTCGGCGTGTTCATGAAGAACTGGGAAGCCGACGATCTGGAAGACGATTGCCCGATTGCGCAGGATTTTCGCGATGTGCTGGCGATCGCCGATGTGCTCGGCATCGAGGTCGAGCTGGTCAATTTCAGTCGCGAGTATCAGGACCGCGTATTCACCTACTTTCTCGCCGAATACCAGGCCGGGCGCACGCCCAACCCGGATGTGCTGTGCAATGCGGAAATCAAGTTCAAGGCCTTTCTCGATCACGCGATCAATCTCGGTGCGGAACACATCGCCACCGGTCACTACGCCCGACTGGAAGGCGACGCGCCGGCGCGTCAACTGCTGAAGGCGGCGGATGCCAACAAGGATCAGAGTTACTTTCTCTATCGTCTGCAACAACATCAGATTGCGCGGGCGTTGTTTCCGCTCGGCGAACTGCCGAAGCCGCAAGTGCGCGAACTGGCGCGACAGGCCGGTATTCCGGTGGCGGAAAAAAAGGACAGCACCGGCATCTGCTTCATCGGCGAGCGTCCGTTCCGCGAATTCCTGCAACGCTACATGCCGATTCAACCCGGCGACATGGTGACGCCGGAGGGCAAAGTCATGGGACGGCATCAGGGCTTGATGTATCACACGCTCGGCCAGCGCAAAGGACTCGGCATCGGCGGCATCAAGGGCGCCGAGGAGGGCGTGCCGTGGTTTGTCGCCGGCAAGGATCTGGCGCGCAATGAACTTATTGTCGTGCAGGGGCACGAGCATCCGTTATTGCTCTCGAATACGCTGTATGCAGCCGATCTGAGCTGGATCGGAGCACCACCCGAAGCGGGCCGGCGTTACACCGCAAAAACCCGTTATCGGCAACAGGACGCGCCTTGTGGAGTGCAGGCAATCACAGACAACGAACTGGTTTTATGTTTCGATCAATCGCAATGGGCGGTGACGCCTGGTCAGTCGGTGGTGCTCTACGATGGCGCCATCTGTCTTGGCGGCGGTGTCATCCAGTACAGCAAAAATACTTGATTATTTTGTTTAACTATCGGGGTCAACATCATGAATAGACGTGAATTTATCTGGACACTTCCAGGCCTGGGCGCATCAATCTGGCTGACCGGTTGTGCGGTTGACCCGGTCACCGGCAAGAAAACCCTGGTGATGATGGGCAAGGAACAGGAAGTTGCAATCGACAAGCAGCATTCGCCGCATCAGTTCTCGGAAGATTATGGAATTGCCCAGGATCCTGCGCTGAACCGTTATGTCACCGACGTCGGCAATCGTCTCGGCAAGCTGTCGCATCGGCCGGACATGCCGTACAGCTTTCAGGCGGTCAACGCCAACTACGTCAATGCCTATGCCTTCCCAGGCGGCACGATCGCCGCCACGCGCGGCATCATGCTGGAAATGGACAACGAGGATTCTCTCGCTGCGCTGATGGGACATGAGATTGGCCATGTCAACGCGCGTCATTTCGCTGAACGGCAAGCAAAAAGCACCTTGCTGGATATTGCTGTCGCCACCGCATCGGTCGCCGCTGCGAGCAGCAAACCGCAATACGGCGAACTGGCTCAACTGATCGGCAGTTTTGGCAGTGGCGCATTGCTGGCGCATTACAGCCGCGAGAACGAACGTGAGGCGGATGCGCTGGGCATGGAGTACATGGCGCGCGCCGGTCTCAATCCGGCCGGTATGCCGGATTTGATGAACATGCTGAACACCCAATCGAAGGTGAAACCGGGTGCGCTCGAGTTGATGTTCTCGACCCACCCGATGAGTTCCGAGCGGGTCGCCAACACCAACCGCGCACTCCAAACTACCTATGCCGAGGCTGCGAAACGGCCGCGTCAGCGTGAGCGTTACATGGACAACACCAGCAGCCTGCGTGCCTTGAAGCCGGCGATTGGCGAGCAGCAGAAGGGCGAGGCGATGTTGAAACAGAAGAAGTACGAAGCCGCTGAAGGCCACTTGAATCAGGCCCTGCGGCTGGCACCAGACGACTACCCTGGTCTGGTGCTGATGGCCAAAACGCAAATGGCGATGAAACGCCCGACTGAAGCACAACCCTATTTGGCCAAAGCGAAAGCAATCTACCCGAAAGAAGCCCAGGCCAGCCATCTGGCGGGCGTTGCCCATCTGCAATTGAAACAGCCGGACAGAGCCTTGGCGGCGTTCCAGGAATTTGACCGGTTACTGCCCGGCAACCCGAATACCACCTTCCTGAAAGGCTATTCGCTGGAGCAAATGCAGAACAAAAACGGGGCGGCGCAGGAGTACTACAAGTATCTGCAAATGACCAAGCAGGGCGGCCAGGCGCAGCACGCATTCAGTCGCTTGCAGGGCTGGGGCGTCATCAAGTAGTCCTCGCCGTCTGAGCTCACACGCCTGACCAGTGGGCCAGGTTGAGTTGCAGGCTCTGTTTGCCGTTCCATTCGTTCACTTCCAGGCGGTAAACCGCCTGGATTTTTTCCGGCAAAGGCGTGTCCTGGAAAAACAGAATGGCGTCAGCCTGAATCGCGCCATTTGGCGTATAGGGCTGGCTCAAGCGTAATTTCAAGTGTTTCTCACCGACCAGGCGCTGGCTTTGCACGTTGAATTCCGCCTGGAACAACGGTGTCGGAAACCCCTGGCCCCAGACCGCGCCGGCCAGGCTTGACGCGTTTTCCAGCGTGAATTCCGCAGCGCTCAATTCACCATCGGTTTCGATGACGCGGGTCAGGTCCGCTGCGGTCAGGCTTTCCTGCGCGACGGTTTCGAACAGCGACTTGAACTCATCGAAACGTTCGCGCCGGATCGACAAGCCAGCCGCCGCCGCGTGGCCGCCGAATTTCAGGATAAGACCGGGCGCGCGACGGTCCACCACATCAAGTGCATCGCGCAAATGCAGGCCGGGAATGGCGCGGCCTGAACCTTTCAACAGACCATCGCCGCCATCGGCAAAGATGATCGTCGGGCGGTGATGGCGTTCCTTCAGGCGAGATGCCAGCAAACCCACCACGCCCTGATGCCAGGCCGGATCAAACAAGGTCAGGCTGGCGCCATCGGCGACCTGAATGCCGTTGAGCAAGGCCAGCGCCTGATCCTGCATATCGGCTTCGATGTCACGCCGGGCGCGGTTCAGTTGATCCAATTCGCGCGCCAGCGGCAGCGCATGCGCCATGTCCTTGGCAAGCAGGCATTCGATACCGATGGTCATGTCGGAGAGCCGTCCGGCGGCATTCAGGCGCGGCCCGACGACAAACCCGAGATCTTCCGCGCCGGCTTTTTCCGGCTTCCGGCCGGCGGCGGCAAACAGCGCCTGGATGCCGGGCCGGGCGCGGCCTTCGCGCATGCGCTTCAGGCCCTGAGCGACCAGCAGGCGGTTGTTGGCATCGAGCTTCACCACATCGGCCACCGTGCCGAGCGCGACCAGATCAAGCATTTCCGCCAGATTCGGCTTGGTCTGTTCGGTGAGAACACCGCGCCTGAGCAGCTCGGCGCGCAACGCCAGCAAGACATAAAACATCACGCCGACGCCGGCCAGATGTTTGCTCGGAAATGTGCAGCCAGGCTGGTTGGGATTGACGATCAGGGCATCCGGCAAGGTATCGCCGGGCAAGTGGTGATCGGTGACCAGCACGTCGATTCCCCTTTGGCGCGCCGCTTCGACGCCGGCATGCGCGGCAATGCCGTTATCGACGGTAATCAGCAAATCCGGCTTCTGTTCCGCCGCCAGCGCAACTATCTCGGGCGACAAGCCGTAGCCGTACTCGAACCGGTTCGGCACCAGATAACTGACGTTGGCGCCCATGCTGGCCAATCCGGTCATCGCCACCGCGCTGGCGGTGGCGCCATCGGCATCGTAATCGCCGACGATCAGCATCTGTTCGCTGCGCGCGATGCCGTCCGCCAGACGGTTTGCCGCCGCTTCGATGTTTTTCATGCCGGCGTGCGGCGCGGCATCGGACCGCGCGTAGGGCAGCAACTCAGTCAGTTTGCTTTTCAACTGGTCCGGCTGGGTAACGCCGCGCGCGGCATACAAACGGGCGAGGAGGGCGGGCGTGCCCGCCGCTTGCAGCGTGCGGAAGGCGGCATCGGGGACGGGGCGGATCTGGAGATTCAGCATGTCCGAATATTACAGGCTGCTGTTTTGAACTGGGCGTATCGCCGGCTAACATGCGCGTCATGTCGCACTATCTCCCTCTCTCCCGAGTCGCTCGCCTGGTCGGCAAGCCGCGTTCCGAAATTCAACGCATGATCCATAACGACAAGCTGGTCACCTTTGACGGCATGGTCGATATGAATGAACTGCTGCGGGTGTTTCCCGATGTCCAGTGGGAAGACGACGGGGAATTTCGGCGGGTCCAGGAAATCAAGGATAAAGCCTTCGGCAAGCGAGTATACGAACGTGCCTTGCCGGACAAGGAAGTGCTGGCTGAACGCTTGTTTGAATTAGGCAAGGAATTCGCCGCCGCGAAAACCTTGCTGCTGCATTACCACGAAGTCCTCCGCTTCATGGGTAACAAGCTGAATGATGTGGCGGAAACCGGCGGCGCGGCGACCCAGGATGCCGTGACCGGACTCAAACAGTGGCTTAAACGTGAGCTCAATGCGGCGCCCCGGGAAGCCGAACGGGCTGAGGCATTGCTGGCTCAAGAAAGTGTGATGCGCATCATGTCGGCTCAAGTCACCATCCAACCTTCCGGCCACGAATTTTTTGTCGAAGGCAACGACACCTTGCTCGAAGCCGGGCTGCGCGCAGGCATTCCATTGAACTACGGTTGCAGTAACGGCAATTGTGGTGATTGCAAGGCGCGCCTGGTCTCGGGCCAGATCAAAAAAGTGCATCCGCACGATTTCGTCATCAAAGAAGCCGAGAAAGCCAACGGCGCCATCCTGCTCTGCTCTTATACCGCGATCACCGATGTGGTGATCGAAGCCACTGTTTACGGTGCCAGCGATATCCCGGAACAGGGCATCACCACCAAGGTGAAAGCGGTGGAAATGCTGGCTGATGGCATTGCCGCTTTGCACCTGACCGCGCCGCGCAGCCAGCGCCTGCGTTTTCTTGCCGGCCAACATGTCACGCTATCGATCGATGATGCAGAGGGCGACTATTACGTCGCCAGTTGTCCGTGCGAAGACCGCCATATCGAAGTCCATGTCCGGCGCGACAATCGTGCCTTCTCGCGCAAAGTATTTGACAACCTTCGCCGGGAAGAGCCGGTGCGCCTGGAAGGCCCGCACGGTGAGTTCGTGATGAAACTGGATTCTCGCCGCCCGGTGCTGTTCATTGCCTGGGAAGATGGTTTTGCCCCCATCAAGAGTCTGATTCAGCACGCCATGTCGCTCGAAATTGCCGAAGCCATGTACCTGTACTGGGCTGCCGATGGGGGCGGTCACTACCAGGACAATCTGTGCCGCGCCTGGACCGATGCGCTGGATGATTTCATCTATCAACCGATGCCAAACAATTCCGGCCCAAAAGCAGTGGCCGAAGCCATCCTGGCACATCACCCCGATCTGCAACGAGCCGATATCTACGCCGCCGGGCCCGCCGACTTCCTGGCTGTGCTGCAAGCCGGCGCGTTGGCACACGGACTGTCGCCATTAGGATGGCATGGCGAGGTTATTTGATCTGACTTGATGGGGATGACCACCCAATATGCCTGGCAACGCGGTTTTTTCAGCAGATTGCTACAAAAGGGGTATCTACCTCAAAATTTTGCCTTCTTTCTCCCATCGCGGGTTTGCATCAGTCTCGCCCTCACCTTATCGGCCTGTGCATCCAAAATGTAATCGCCGGTAGTGGGCGCCGCCACTGCGCCGCTGAGTGACTTGAACCTTGGTTCAGGTCGAGGTTTCCGAAGTGTTGCTGACCGCCAAACAACATCCTTTACGGCACTCGTGGTGACAAGTCTAACCGACTCACGCTAAGCGCTACTTTATCAGTACTGTTATGGGTACAATGACGCCATAAACAGTACTGAATTGCCGCATGAACAATACCGTTACCACATCCGAAATTAAACGCCGTGGCATGGCAGCCATTGAAGATGGCTTGTCGCGCGGTCCGCTGCATATCCTCAAGCGCAATCGTCCCGCCGCTGTCGTGCTATCCGAGGAGGAGTACCAGCGTCTGCTGCATGGCCGAGCGGCTTCGCCGTCGGGAGTGAGCGCGGTGCAGTGGCTGCTGAGCCAGCCTGCCGCAGGCACGCGCAACAAGCCCGAGATCGACGCCGACGTTCAGGCGGAACGTGATCTCTGGGGCGATGCTTGATTGCCTTCTTTGACGCCAATGCGCTGATCTACCGCATTGAAGGCGCGGCCCCGTTCGCCAGTCGGGTGAATGCAGCCTTGGCCGAGGTGGTTCAGGCTTATCCGGATTTGGGGGCAGCAGTCAGCCGCTTGTCGTGGCTGGAATGCCGAATTCGCCCGATGCGGCTGGATGACCACGCCACTCTGGCTGCTTTTGATGCCTTCTTTGCGCGGCCTGACCTGATCTGGGTAGATCTGACGCGGGACGTGGTGGAGCTGGCCACGGTCATTCGCGCACGGCACGGCCTGCGCACACCGGATGCCTTGCAGGCGGCTTCATGTTTGCAGTTGGGGGCTGAGCATCTGTTTTTGACTGGCGATGCCTCATTTCAGCGTGTGGCCGGATTGAAAGTCAGGTTGGTGGCGTGATGTTGACGGCGTAGCAGGAACGATTTCTGGAAGAGTTTTCTCTCGGAAGGCGCGACCGCTGCCGCGATTACTTTCTCCGCTTTGCGCAATAAACCCTGTCAAGCAAAGGCAATCCGATTCACGCTGATGTTGCCAAAATCTGACCTTTTCAAATGTTGATTGTGCAGCGCAATAAGCGTTAAATGCGGCGACCTGTTTGAACCACTTCGCTGCACACGAGAGGACGGAGACATGAATCGGCCACGCCCATTTTTCCTTGATCTTCTGGCCATCCGGCTGCCGATAGGCGGGCTGGTTTCGATCATGCATCGCGCTAGTGGCGCATTGCTTTCCCTGGCCATTCCCGCTTTTCTTTACACCCTGATGCTGTCCTTGAACTCACCGGAGGATTTCGCTCGCGTGCAGGCGTTCCTTGACGGCTGGTTGGGCGGCTTGATCGGCCTCGGCCTGCTTTGGGCGCTGCTGCATCATCTGTTTGCCGGCTTGCGGCATCTCGGATTCGATATTGGTTGGGGTGAAGAAAAACTGCGTGCGCGGTTGACCGCCAAACTGGCGATGGCGGCGGCGATTCTGCTGGTCGGCCTGGTTGCTTTGTCTAGCCTGATGAATAGTGGCGGTGCGACATGAGACGTGTTGGCGGATCGCACCGTGGCCTCGATATGTGGCTTTTGCAACGCGCCAGCGCGATCTACATGGCGCTATTTCTGCCGATTTTCCTGGTCTGCGCGCTGAGCGCCGGGCCGCTCGACTATGCCGTCTGGCATGGCCTGTTTGAATCACTGGCGATGAAGGTGGCGAGTTTCCTGTTCATCGCCGCGATGCTGGCGCATGCCTGGATCGGGTTGCGTGAAATCTTCATCGACTATCTGCACTGCGCAAACTGCACACTGTTGCGCCTGGCCCTGTATTTCGCTTTCGCCGTGCTTTACCTGGCTTGCCTGGTCTGGACGGTGGACATCCTTTGGAGCGTGAGGTGAGCAAACCAATGAATTCATCCCATATCCCGAAGCGCACTTTCGATGCCGTCATCGTCGGCGGCGGCGGTGCTGGTTTGCGTGCTGCGTTGCAACTGTCGCAGGCCAACCTGAAAGTGGCGTTGATTTCCAAGGTGTTTCCAACCCGCTCGCATACCGTATCGGCGCAAGGCGGTATCACGGCGGCGCTGGCCAATGTGTCGGACGACAACTGGCACTGGCACATGTATGACACGGTCAAGGGCTCGGATTATCTGGGCGACCAGGATGCCATCGAGTTCATGTGCCGCAACGCAGCCAGCGCGGTGTACGAACTGGAACACATGGGTCTGCCGTTCTCGCGACTGGAAAACGGCAAGATTTATCAGCGCCCGTTCGGCGGCCAATCGCAGAACTACGGCGGCGAGCAGGCGATCCGCACCTGCGCGGCGGCCGACCGTACTGGCCATGCGCTGCTGCACACGCTGTATCAGCGCAATATCGCGGCGCGCACGCAGTTCTTTGACGAATTTTTTGCGCTCGACCTGATCCGCGATGATGAAGGCACGGTGCTCGGCGTCGTCGCGCTGGAGATCGAGACTGGTGAAGCGAGTCTGTTTGAATCCCGCGCCACATTACTCGCCACCGGCGGCGCTTGTCGCATCTTTCGCCATTCCACCAACGCCCATATCAACACCGGCGATGGCCTCGGCATGGTGCTGCGCGCCGGCCTGCCGCTGGAAGACATGGAGTTCTGGCAATTCCACCCGACCGGCATTCCGGAAGTGGGCAGCCTGATTTCCGAAGGCGTGCGCGGCGAGGGCGGTTATCTGGTCAACAAGGACGGCGAGAAGTTCATGCAGCGCTACGCCCCCAACGCCCTCGATCTGGCCTCGCGCGACGTGGTGGCGCGCGCCATCGCGCAGGAAATCCGCGCCGGCAAGGGCTGCGGCGAGCATGGTGATTACGTGCATCTGAAGATCGAGCATCTGGGCGCGGAAAAGATCATGGCGCGCCTGCCCGGTATCCGCGAGCTTTCGATGCAGTTCGCCGGCGCTGATCCGATCACCGACCCAATTCCGGTCACGCCGACCGCGCATTACATGATGGGCGGCATTCCGACCAATATGCACGGCCAAGTGGTGTCACCGGTGCGTTACGGTCCGGAAGAACCGACGCCGGGTCTGTATGCCGTTGGTGAGTGCGCCTGCGTGTCAGTGCATGGCGCCAACCGTCTGGGCGGCAATTCGCTGCTTGACCTGGTGGTGTTCGGCCGCGCTGCCGGTCAGCATGTCATCGAGTATCTGCGCGAAAACCCCTATCCGCGTCCTCTGCCGCAGGCAAAAGTGGATCAAGCACTGGCTCGCCTGGCACGCTGGGACAAGCCCAAAGGCACGGAAACCGTGGCCGGCTTGCGCGACGAGATGCAGCGCATCATGCAGGATCATTGCGGCGTCTATCGTACCGAGGCGTTGCTGAAAGAAGGCTTGGCCATGCTCGACAAGGTGGAAGCCCGCTTGCCGAATGCGGCATTGTCGGATCACAGCAAGATGTTCAATACCGCACGGCTGGAAGCACTGGAACTGGAAAACCTGATGGCGGTTGCACGCGCCACGCTGGTCTCCGCGCTGGCGCGAACCGAGAGCCGCGGCGCGCATTCGCGGGAAGACTTCCCCAAACGCGACGACGATCGCTGGCTGCGCCATACCCTGTATTTCCAGGGCACTGGCCAGCACCGCGATCAGCTCGACTACAAGCCGGTGCGCCTGAAACCGCTCACCGTGGATACCTTTCAGCCGAAAGAAAGGACGTACTGATGCGCTTCCGTATCTACCGCTACGACCCCGAATCCGGCTCGGCGCCGTTCCATCAGGAATACGACCTCGACTTTGACCCGAAGGGAAAGAAGGTTCTGGACGCGCTGATCGCGATCAAGGACACCCTCGATGAAAGCCTGTCGTTCCGCCGCTCCTGCCGCGAAGGCGTGTGTGGTTCGGATGGCGTCAACGTCAACGGCACCAATGTGCTGGCCTGCGTCACGCCGCTGGAAGGCCTGCAAGAGCCGATCGAAATTCGGCCTTTGCCGCGTCTGGGTGTGATCCGTGACCTGATCGTCGATATGGCGCAGTTTTATCAGCATTACCGGGCGGTCAAGCCTTACTTGATCAACCTTGATCCGGAGCCGGAAAACGAACGCCTGCAAAGTCCACAGGAACGCGCCGAACTGGATGGCCTGTGGGAATGCATCCTGTGCGGCTGCTGTACCACCTCATGTCCCTCATTCTGGTGGAACCCGGACAAGTTCCTCGGCCCCGCCGCCTTGCTGCAGGGTTATCGTTTCATCGCCGATACGCGAGACCAATCGACCAACGAGCGTCTCGACTTTCTCGAAGATCCTTATCGCCTGTTCCGTTGCCACGGCATCATGAACTGCGTCGAAGTCTGTCCAAAAGGGTTGAACCCCACTGCCGCCATCGGCAAAATCAAGTCGCTTCTGGTGAAACGGGCGTTGTAGAAATCTTGTGACCGGCGAAATCTCCATCAACCGTCTGCGCTGGATGTGCCGGCGCGGCATGCTGGAACTGGATGCCTGGCTGACACGATTTCTTGATAATCGGTATGCCGATTTGACTGCCGAGCAACAGGCTGTTTTCGTTCGACTGCTGGATCAGGACGATATGGCCCTGTTCGACTGGATCACCGGAGCGTGCGCTCCGCCCGCTGAATTCCGCAGCGTGGTGGATGAAATCAAAACAACTAGGCATTCAAGCCACAAAGGTAACCAATAACATGACCAAACCAACCGCTGCCACGCTTCAAATCAACGACCAGAATATCAGCCTGCCGACCATGCAGGGCTCTTTGGGGCCGGATGTCATCGACACCCGCAGTTTGGGCAACCAGGGTTATTTCACTTATGACCCCGGTTTCCTTTCCACCGCCAGTTGCTCCTCCAGCATCACCTACATCGATGGTGACCAGGGCCTGCTGTATTACCGCGGCTATCCGATCGAACAACTGGCCGAACAGTCGGATTTCCTGGAAGTGTCGTATCTGCTTTGGCATGGCGAATTGCCGAATGCGGAACAGAAGAAAGATTTCGATTACTTGATCAGCCATCACAGCATGCTGCACGACCAGATGCTGTCGCTGTACAAAGGCTTCCGGCGCGACGCGCATCCGATGGCGGTGATGGTTTCGATCATTGGCGCGATGGCCGCGTTCTACCCGGAAAGTAGCGATGTCGCCGATGCCAAGCAGCGTGAAATCTCGATGTTCCGCCTGTTGGCCAAAGTGCCGACGGTGGCGGCCTGGTCTTACAAGTACAACAAGGGCGAGCCGTTCATCTATCCGCAGAACCACATGGGTTATGCGGAGAATTTCCTGCACATGCTGCATGCCAATCCGTGCGAGAAATATGAACCCAGCCCGCTACTGGCGCGGGCACTTGATCGCATTTTCATTTTGCATGCCGACCATGAGCAGAACGCCTCGACCTCCACCGTGCGCATGGCGGGTTCCAGTTTCGCCAATCCGTTTGCCTGCATCGCCGCCGGCACCGCGTGTTTGTGGGGCCCGCTGCATGGCGGCGCGAATGAAGCCGTGTTGAGCATGTTGGAGCAGATGGGCGACGTTTCGCATATCGGCGAATTCGTCAACCGCGCCAAGGACAAGACATCGGGATTCCGTCTCATGGGCTTTGGTCACCGGGTATACAAGAACATGGACCCACGCGCGGCGATCATGCGCCAGACCTGCCATGAAGTTCTGGATGAACTTGGTTTGCATGACGACCCGATGTTCAAGATTGCCCTCAAGCTGGAGCAGATCGCGCTCGAGGACGAGTACTTCATCGAAAAGAAACTGTATCCCAACGTCGATTTCTATTCCGGCATCGTATTGCGCGCCCTTGGCATTCCCACCTCGATGTTCACTGCCATCTTCGCCTTGGCGCGCACCGCTGGCTGGATTGCGCAGTGGAGCGAAATGGTCGCCGCACCCGGCCACAAGATTGCACGCCCGCGCCAACTCTATACCGGTCCGCAGCGACGCGAGTTTGTGCCGGTTGCTTTGCGCTGAAAGCGGATTATTTCGACAGCGCGCCTCAGATCGATGCAGCGCGCTGCAAGCGTCGTTCCTCAAACCTGATTAATGGGTGTAGCTATGAAGCGCGACTCTCTGCCGCCTACAGCGTTTTTTTCCGGCAGTGCGGATTATCTGGATGCCTACCTGACCAAGCACCAAGTCGAGCTGCCGGCCGCGTTGGCGGCAGCGCCTTCCGATATTGCAGCGACTCACTTTGCAAAAAAAGAGGCGGTCGAGATTTCCGATCTGCCGCTGTTGAAATGCGAAGCAACCCAGGTTGGCGTGCTGCAACTGATCAATGCCTACCGCTTTCACGGTTTTCGTGCGGCTGATCTGGATCCGCTGCATCGCCAGCCACAGCCGCATATCCCCGAGCTGGATCCGGCCAACCATGGCCTGACTCCTGCGGATCTGAATCAGGAATACGAAACCGGCTCGCTCGCCGGCACGTCAGGCAGGAATGGGCGCGATACCTTGCGCAACATCATCGCCCTGGTCAAGAAAGCCTATTGCGGCACGCTTTCCGCCGAATACATGCACCTGTGCGATACCCAGAAAAAACGCTGGTTGCAAAAGCGGCTCGAAGGGGAGTTTGGCGCGCCGGTGATGGACGAGGATTTGCGCACTTGGCTGTTGCGCCAGTTGACCGCTGCCGAAACGCTGGAAAAAACCTTGCACACCCGCTTTGTCGGGCAAAAACGGTTCTCGTTGGAGGGTGCCGAATCGCTGATTCCGCTGCTGAATGATCTGATCGAGCAATCGGCCCGCGTTGGCGTGCAGGAAATCGGACTTGGCATGGCGCATCGCGGCCGGTTGAACGTGTTGCACAACGTGCTCGATCGCTCGGTGATCGAGCTGTTCGAACATGCGAAACATGAAGAAATCGATGATCGCCGCAGTGGCGATGTGAAGTATCACCAGGGGTTTGCCGCCGATCTGGTGACTGCCGGTGGCTCCATTCGGGTTGCGTTGGCGTTCAACCCGTCGCACCTGGAAATCGTCAACCCGGTGGTGGAAGGCTGGGTACGCGCGCAGCAACAACGCCGCGGCGACCGCAACGGCAGCCAGGTGATGCCGATCCTGATTCATGGTGATGCCGCTCTGGCAGGTCAAGGCGTGGTAATGGAAACGCTGAACATGGCGGCTACGCGCGGCTTCCATACGGGTGGCACGATCCATATCGTGATCAACAACCAGATCGGATTCACCACCTCGGACCCGCGCGACAGTCGGTCCAGCCTGTATTGCACCGACGTCATGAAAATGGTCGAAGCACCGGTGTTGCACGTTAATGGTGACGACCCGGAGGCGGTGATTCGCGCCGCCCGGATTGCGCTCGAATATCGCATGTTCTGGAAGAGTGACATCGCCATCGATCTGATCTGTTATCGCCGTCTCGGCCATAACGAACAGGACGAACCCATGGCGACGCAACCGCTGATGTATCGCTGTATCCACGCCTTGCCCAGCACTCGCGCGCGCTATGCCGATCGGTTGGCCGCGTTGGAGGTGGTGACGCCGGAAGAATCAAGCTCGATGATCCATGCCTACAAGGCGGGTCTTGACGCGCCCGCCAGTCATCAGAGCGGAGCAAAAAGCCCCTATGCGGCCGACTGGGGGCCATATCAAGCTACCCATTGGCGCGATGAAGTCAAAACCGCCATACCAATCAACCGCTTGCACGCGTTGTCAAAACGCCTGCTCGATGTGCCGCTTAATTTCACCTTGCACCCGCGCGTTCAGAAGATCATGAATGATCGAAAATTGATGGGGGAGGGCACTCAATCCCTCGACTGGGGCATGGCTGAAAGCCTGGCCTATGCCAGTCTGCTCAGCGATGGCGTATCGGTTCGGCTGACCGGGCAGGACTCTGGACGCGGCACCTTTTTTCACCGCCATGCCGTGCTGCATGACCAGAATCGCGAACGTTGGGATGCCGGTGTCTTTATTCCGTTGCAACACCTGATTCCAGGGCAAGCCAATTTCCTGGTGATCGACTCATTGCTTTCGGAAGAAGCCGTGCTTGGATTCGAATATGGTTACGCAGGTGTGGCGCCTGATCAGTTGGTTATCTGGGAGGCTCAATTTGGTGATTTCGTCAATGGCGCGCAAGTCGTGATTGATCAATTCATTGCTTCCGGCGAATCAAAATGGGGTCGATTGAATGGTCTTACCTTATTTTTGCCGCATGGTTATGAAGGCCAGGGACCGGAACATTCGTCAGGGCGTATTGAACGTTTCCTGCAATTAACCGCGCATGACAATATCCAGATCATCCAGCCCAGCACGCCGGCGCAAATGTTTCATGTATTACGTCGCCAAGTGGTGCGGCCTTATCGTAAGCCATTGATTCTATTTACCCCGAAAAGTCTTTTGCGGCATGCGGACGCGGTTTCTCCTCTGGCAGAACTGGCTGGCGGGAAATTCAATACGGTTCTGGACGATGTGACCCACGCTGTGCCCCGTAGTGCCTCTGACCAGGTGAAGCGGCTGGTGTTTTGCAGCGGCCGGATTTATTACGATTTGGCACGCGTTATCCGCGAAAAAAGGATCGAGCAGATCGCGCTTATTCGGGTCGAGCAGTTATATCCCGTGCCGGATATTGAATTGAATACGGTCATTCAGCGCTATCCAGGTGTGGAAGACATGGTATGGGCACAGGATGAACCCCGGAATCAGGGGGCTTGGCGCTTCATGGTACATCATCTGCACAAATTATCCTCGTTGCCCTTGGTGTATGCCGGCCGACCCGAATCATCAGCGCCAGCAACTGGCATCGCAAGCCAGCACAAAGTGCAACTTGAGACCATCATCAATCGTGCTTTAAGTATTTGCGAATAAAAATCCGCAACCATAGTAGGTAATCACTATTAAAGCGGCCGATGAAGTTGCAATAAAAAACCCCGCAGAGCGGGGTTTTTTATTGGTAGTACGTGAATCGTTTCTATCAAGCAATCCGGCAGTCATCAAGACTTTTGCCTTGCGTATCAAGATCAACCACCCAACCTGGGCGACGACCGCGACCCGTCCAGGTTTTTCCGCTGATCGGATCACGATATTTCGGGGCAACAATACCGCGGCTTTTCACTTTGCCTGCACCAGCGCGGCCGGAAAGACCCAGATCATCACTAGTGATGCCAAATTGGACCATCAGCCGCTTGATTTCTGCAATGGCGCCGGACATTTCTTGCTGGCGAACCTCTTCAGCCTTGCGCTTGAGTTCTTCGATTTGGGAAAGAATTTCCTGATAAGAAGACATGTGTATTCTCCAATAATGAGTAAGCCCGAAATCTTTGAGCGCCGCGATGATAATGAATTCGATCAGCCCAATGCAATGATTTATTAAAAATAATTGCAATCGAATAAATCAGAATCACCGCTGCGTGTTTGATTTGAGCAATACCATCACCGCGCCACCGCCGCCATCTATTGGTCGTGCCTGGACAAATGCCAATATTTCTTCGCGTTGCATCAGCCAATGGCGTACGTGCAATTTGAGCACGGGTTCACGATTTCTGGAGCCCAGGCCCTTGCCATGGATGATGCGAATACAGCGGATTCCCCTGCGTTTGCATTCAAACAGAAAATTGGCCAATTCAATCTTGGCATCCAGTCTGGTCAAGCCATGTAAATCCAGTTCCGCTTGCGACACCCATTCACCGCGCCGCAAGCGTCGCAATATCAAACGCGACAGGCCGGGGCGGACAAACGAAAGTTCATCTCCGTTTTCTGTCGCTTCATCCCAACGAATCGGGTCATGCATCGATTCGTAAATCACTTCGCGCTCATCGCGCATGCGGCTCAATGGAATGGGAGGAGGCCGGTTCGGGACCGGAACAATGCAGCCGTGTGGCGTGATCGGAATGACATCAGTCAGGGCAGAGCGGAAGAGTTCCGTATCTGCCGTACTGGGGGCGGGTGTTTCAGGCAAACGTTCATTGCCTGATTTCCCGCCTTTTTTCATGAGAATACAGAGCTGAATTAACTCAGATTGTCAAGAAAACGCTCCGCATCAAGTGCGGCCATGCAACCGGTTCCGGCACTGGTAATGGCTTGACGGTAGATATGGTCCTGTACATCGCCAGCAGCAAATACGCCCGTTATGTTGGTTTGTGTGGCATTGCCGGTTTGGCCGCCATGCGTCACCAGATAGCCGTGCGCATTCATTTCAAGCTGGCCTTTGAACATATCTGTATTCGGTTTGTGGCCAATCGCAATAAATACACCCATCAGTTGAATGTCCTTGGTTGCATTGGTCTGAACATTTTTCAGCCGAAGTCCGGTGACGCCTGATTTATCGCCAAGAACTTCATCCAGCGTGCTGTTCAATTCAAGAGTGATCTTGCCCTCCTTGACCTTTTCCATGAGTTTATCAACCATGATTTTCTCGGCCTTGAAGGTATCGCGCCGATGCACCAGCGTGACATGCTTGGCGATATTGGCAAGATAAAGCGCTTCTTCGACCGCAGTATTACCGCCACCAATAACCGCGACATCCTGGCCTTTATAGAAAAAACCGTCGCAGGTGGCGCAACCGGAAACCCCTTTGCCCATAAAGGCTTGCTCGGAAGGCAAACCGAGGTACATGGCTGAAGCGCCGGTTGCAATGATCAATGCATCGCAGGTGTAGACACCGGCATCACCAGTCAATGTAAGCGGGCGCTTGGTCAGATCGACCGAGCTGATCGTGTCGAACACGATTTCGGTATTGAAGCGTTCGGCGTGCGCCTGAAAGCGGGTCATCAGTTCTGGGCCCATGACGCCATCGACATCGGCTGGCCAGTTATCAACTTCCGTGGTGGTCATCAATTGACCGCCTTGTTGCAAGCCGGTGATCAAAACGGGTTTCAAGTTGGCGCGCGCTGCATAAACAGCTGCGGTGTAGCCGGCTGGGCCGGAGCCGAGAATCAATAACGGGGAATGTTTAGTGGACATGAAATCTCCTTGCGTGCATTTGAGCGATAGTTGAAAGAGGGGGGAATTATAGAAATTTTAGCAGTCAGGTCAGCGCCAGCGTTCGACATGTTGTAATGATTTAACATAATATACATTCAGGACTGGACGGCACTTTCCAACAGATGAATTGCCGATCTATGTGCAGCCACATGGAGAGATTGCAAGTCATCCTTTATAGTGCGCGCCATGCTTGGTAAGTCCTCTCGACGCTGTGCCGTCTCCAAACCCGTTCGCAAACCGCTTGCTCCCCGTGTCTCCGCGTTATTACGTGAAGTCTGGTGGTTAGCTGCGGTGGGCCTTGCCTTGTATCTGGGCATGATTCTGTTGACCTATCACATTGCCGATCCAGGCTGGTCACGCATTGGCGGCGATCAGGCGGTTCTCAATGCCGGCGGTCCGTTTGGCGCGTGGCTGTCGGATTTGTTGCTCTATCTGTTCGGCGCTTCGACCTGGCTATGGGTGGTGCTGTCGTTGTTCTTTGTCTGGTGGGGTTATCGCCGAATTGGCGCACAAGAGTCTGAACATCAGAACGGTGTGCTGATCACTCTGACCGGCTTCCTGCTGATTCTATTGAGCAGCAGCACGCTGGAAGCCATGCGTTTTCACAGTTTGCCGATGCAGTTGCCGCTGACCACCGGTGGTGCGCTGGGAGACAGTCTTTCGCATTTGGTGCAAGGCGTCTTTGGCTTCGAAGGCGGTACGGTCCTGTTGTTGCTGACCTGGGGTGCCGGTTTCAGCCTGTTTACCGGCATCTCCTGGCTGGAATTGGCCGAGAAAGTGGGCGCCGGCCTGGAAGCCTTGTTCAAATTTGTGGTCGATACCTGGCAAGCCAAGCGGGATCGAAAAGCAGGTCTGGAGGCCACTTCCGAGCGTGACGAAAGCGTGCGTCAGGAACGCAAACGGATGCGCAAGGAACCGCCGATCCGGATCGAAGCGCCGGTTGCGGTGATCGAAAAATCAGAGCGCGTGCAAGAGGAGCGGCAAGATTTGCTATTCCGCGACGCGCCCGATACGCAACGCCCGCCCCTGCGCTTGCTGGATGAACCGACGCAGAACGCCGCCCAGGTTGATCAAGCCAGCCTGGAAGCCACTTCTCGTCTGATCGAGCGCAAGTTGCGCGAATTCGGCGTTGAAGTGAAGGTGCTGGCGGCGTATCCCGGCCCGGTCATTACTCGCTTTGAAGTGGAACCGGCTTCCGGCGTCAAAGGCAGCCAGATCACCAATCTGGCGAAAGATCTGGCGCGGGCGTTGTCGCTGGTCAGCATCCGGGTTGTGGAAACCATTCCTGGCAAGAATTGCATGGGTTTGGAACTGCCCAACTCGCAGCGCCAGATCGTGCGGCTTTCGGAAATCCTCTCGGCCAAGGTCTACAACGACAACGCCTCGCCGCTGACCATGGCGATGGGCAAGGACATCAGCGGCAATCCGATTGTTGCCGACCTGGGAAAAATGCCGCATGTGCTGGTCGCTGGCGCCACCGGTTCCGGTAAATCAGTCGCCATCAACGCGATGATTCTGTCTCTGATCTACAAATCGACGGCGCAGGATGTGCGCCTGATCATGATCGATCCAAAGATGCTGGAGCTTTCAACTTACGAAGGTATTCCGCATCTGCTTGCCCCGGTGGTGACCGACATGAAGCTGGCGGCCTCGGCATTGAACTGGTGTGTTGGCGAAATGGATAAACGTTATCGCTTGATGTCCGCCTTGGGCGTGCGCAACATTGCCGGTTTCAACCAGAAGGTGCGTGATGCAGAAAAGGCAGGCCAACCGCTGAGCAACCCGTTCTCGATCACGCCGGAAGACCCGGAACGGTTATCTACCCTGCCCTTTATTGTTGTATTGATCGACGAGCTGGCCGATCTGATGATGGTCGCGGGCAAGAAAGTGGAAGAACTGATCGCGAGACTGGCGCAGAAAGCGCGGGCTTCCGGCATTCACCTGGTGCTGGCGACGCAACGCCCATCTGTCGACGTAATAACCGGCCTGATCAAGGCCAACATCCCGACTCGTGTCTCGTTCCAGGTCACCAGTCGCATCGATTCGCGCACTATTCTCGATCAACAAGGTGCGGAATCACTGCTTGGCCAAGGCGATATGTTGTATCTGCCGCCAGGCCACGGCGTACCCACGCGTTTGCATGGCGCATTCGTGTCTGATGACGAAGTTCACCGGGTTACTGCATGGCTGAAGGAACTTGGGCCGCCACAATATGACGAAAGCATTCTGGAAAGCCCGGATGAAGAATCGGATGAAGATGCTCCTGACAAGAGCGCGGAAGCTGATCCTTTGTATGACGATGCGGTGGCTTATGTGTTGAAAAGTCGCCGTGCCTCGATCTCCGCTGTGCAACGACAATTGCGCATCGGCTATAACCGGGCAGCCAGAC
Source organism: Burkholderiales bacterium (assembly GCA_038215555.1). Classification (GTDB taxonomy): domain Bacteria; phylum Pseudomonadota; class Gammaproteobacteria; order Burkholderiales; family Thiobacillaceae; genus PFJX01. The sequence goes on from JBBQQT010000019.1 coordinate 27,548, forward strand.
TGGTCGAGGCCATGGAGAATGCCGGCCTCGTTTCCTCCATGCAAACCAATGGCAACCGAGAAGTGATCGCACCCCGACATGATTCGTAACACACTGATTTCTATTTTTATCCTGACGCTGAGTGGTTCCGCCCTGGCGGACGCCAAAACTCGCCTGGAAGCCTTTATCGATGGCACCAAAGGCCTCAAAGCCAATTTCACCCAGACCGTTTACGACCAGGCCGGACGCAAAACCCAGGAGGCCAGCGGCAATCTATTCTTCTCCCGGCCCGGAAAATTCCGCTGGGTCTATCAAAAACCTTACGCCCAACTGATCGTCGGTGATGGAATTAGAGTCTGGATCCACGATGAAGATCTGGATCAAGTCTCGGTGCGCAAGCTTGACCAGGCACTGGGTGATAGCCCGGCCGCATTGCTGGCGGGTGATAACAACATCGAGAAGCTGTTCAACCTGAAAGACGTCGGCAGCAAGGACGGCATCGACTGGCTGGAAGCTTCGCCAAAAAGCAAGGAAGGCAGCTTCGAAAAGGTCCGCATGGGGTTCAAGGGCAATGATTTGCATGTGATGGAACTGAAAGACAATTTTGGCCAGACCACCTTGCTGCGTTTTTCCAATTTACAGCGCAACCCTGCCATTGGCGCCAGCCTGTTCCGATTTACACCGCCCAAAGGCGTTGACGTGATCGGTGACCGCTGATCTTTTTGGTGCAGCCGCGCCCGCTGCAGAATCCTTGTTCAACCAGGCAGCCACGCCGCTGGCAGAACGTTTGCGACCGCACAGCCTGGATCAGGTCATCGGTCAAACGCATCTACTCGGACCGGGGCGGCCGTTACGGCTGACGTTTGAATCGGGCAAACCGCATTCGATGATTCTCTGGGGGCCGCCCGGTGTTGGCAAAACCACATTGGCACGTCTGATGGCGAGTCATTTTGATGCCGATTTCATCCAGATTTCCGCCGTGTTGTCAGGCATCAAGGAAATCCGTGAAGCGGTCGAGCGCGCTCGCATCAATCGCGCGGCGAACCGCCAAACCATCTTGTTCGTCGATGAAGTGCACCGCTTCAACAAAGCGCAACAGGATGCCTTTCTGCCGCATGTCGAATCCGGTTTGCTCACCTTCATCGGCGCCACTACCGAGAACCCATCGTTTGAAGTTGTCGGCGCCCTCCTCTCGCGCGCCCAGGTTTATGTTCTCAAGTCTCTCGACGAAAGCGACCTTGCCGCTTTGCTGGAACGCGCGCTGCGGGAGGCGGCAAGCGAGATCAAACTCAGCGATGAAGCCGGCAAGCTGCTGTTGGCCTTCGCCGATGGTGATGGCCGCCGCTTGCTCAATCTGCTCGACCAACTGTTCACCGCCGCGCAGGCCGCCAAGTGCAACGAGATCGACGCTGCGTTCATTGGCGAGGCGCTGGCGTCGTCGCGCCGGCGCTTCGACAAAGGCGGCGATGCGTTCTACGACCAGATCTCCGCACTGCACAAATCGGTTCGCGGCTCCAGCCCGGATGCCGCGCTTTACTGGCTGAGCCGCATGCTGGATGGCGGCGCCGATCCGTTGTATCTCGGGCGGCGCATTATTCGCATGGCAGTGGAAGATATCGGCCTGGCCGATCCGCGCGCACTGACCACGGCACTCGATGCGGTTGCCACCTTCGAGCGACTAGGCAGCCCGGAAGGTGAACTGGCGCTGGCCCAAGCGGTGCTTTACCTGGCCGTCGCAGCGAAAAGCAATGCCGTTTACTCCGCCTACAAAGCGGCGCAGACCTTTGTCGCGCAAGACGGCTCGCGCCCGGTACCCGTGCACCTGCGGAATGCACCAACCAAGCTGATGAAAGAACTCGGCTACGGCCACGCCTACCGCTATGCACACGACGAAGCAGAAGCCTATGCGGCGGGAGAACGCTATTTTCCCGATGAACTGAGCCAGCCCCCCCGTTTCTACCACCCGACGCCACGCGGCCTGGAAGGCAAGATCGGCGAACGCCTGGCCTACCTGAAGTCGCTGGATACGGCAGCAGGGAAACCGGGCAAGTAATCGCTACCGTCACGCCGTCATTATTGGCTGGTTTGAGAGTTGCCCGGAATTGCGCTCAACTGCTAGAATGCGCGCCGCTTTGCGCCTGACGTTCGGTTGGGCCAGCGAAATCCACACATCCGCACCAGTTAAGGTGCCCCGCACGGACTTGCGGGGTTCTCGGCGGATGGCGGCTTAACCTTAACCAAGGAGTTTTCATGTCCGTAACCATGCGTCAAATGCTTGAGGCCGGTGTTCACTTCGGCCACCAAACCCGTTACTGGAATCCGAAGATGGCACCGTACATCTTTGGTCACCGCAACAAGATTCATATCCTGAATCTGGAAAAAACCCTGCCGTTGTTCAACGAAGCCGCCACCTTCGCGCGTCGTTTGTCTGCCAACAAGGGTTCCGTGCTGTTTGTCGGCACCAAGCGACAGGCGCGCGAGATCATGGCCGAAGAAGCCGCCCGCTGCGCCATGCCGTGGATTTCCCACCGTTGGCTGGGCGGTATGCTGACCAACTTCAAGACCGTCAAGCAGTCGGTGAAACGCATGAAGGACATCGAAGCGCAACTCGCCGAGCCGGGCGCGATTTCGAAGAAAGAAATCCTGCGTGTGCAACGTGAATTCGACAAGTTGATGCAGAGCCTGGGGGGTATCCGCGATATGGAGCGTTTGCCTGATGCACTGTTCGTGGTTGACGTCGGCTATCAGAAAATCGCCATTACCGAAGCCAACAAGCTGGGTATCCCGGTGATCGGCATCGTTGATTCGAACAACTCCCCGCTCGGCGTTGATTACGTCATTCCGGGCAACGACGACTCGAACCGTGCCATTCGCTTGTATGCGCGTGGCTTGGCGGATGCCATCCTGGAAGGCAAAACCATGGTGATCGAAGAAATGGTGGCCGCAGTTCAGGATGAATACGTCGAAGTCGACGAATCCAGCGAAACCAACGCCGGTTGATGTATCAAGCGGGCCGCTTGCATGCCTGCGAGACAAGATTCATGACGCCCCGCTAACCGGGGCGTTTTTTCGATAAAGAACTGTTCAGGAGAAAGTTATGGTGGAAATCACCGCATCCATGGTCAAAGATCTGCGCGAGCGTACCGACGCCCCCATGATGGATTGCAAGAAAGCGCTGACCGAAGCGGCTGGGGATATGCAGAAAGCAGAAGAAATCTTGCGCGTGCGTTTTGGCAACAAGGCCGCCAAGAGCGCGGGCCGCATTGCCGCTGAAGGCGTCGTGGCAATCAACATCAGTGCAGATGGCAAGACTGCTGCGATGGTGGAAGTGAACTGCGAAACCGACTTCGTCGCGAAGAACGATGATTTCCTGGCGCTTTCCAAAGCCCTGGCGCAAATGGTGATCGACAATAATCCGGCCGATGTCGCCGCCCTCTCCGCTTTGCCCTATGCCGGCAAGACGGTTGAAGAGTTCCGCACCGAGATGGTCGGCAAGATCGGCGAGAACATGTCGGTTCGTCGTTTCGTGCGTCTCAACGCTACCGGCAAGTTTGCCAGCTACATCCACGGCAGCAAGATCGGTGTGCTGGTCGACGTCGCCGGTGATGAGGCGATTGCCAAGGACATCGCCATGCATATCGCCGCTTCGAAGCCGAAGTCGCTGGATGCTTCCGGTGTGTCGCAAGATCTGATCGACACCGAGCGTCGCGTCGCTATCGAGAAGGCAAAGGAAGCCGGTAAACCGGAAGCCATGCTGGAAAAAATCGCCGATGGCACCGTGCAGAAATTCCTCAAGGATGTCACCTTGCTGTCACAACCGTTCGTCAAGGACGACAAGCAGACCGTCGAGCAGGTCCTGAAGTCGAAGAACTCGCAATGCCACGGCTTCAACATGTTCATCGTTGGCGAAGGCATCGAGAAGAAAGTGTCCGACTTCGCCGCTGAAGTTGCAGCCGCTTCCAAGGTCTGAACTGCATGGCCCAGATGGTTCAGATGCCACCCCGCCCGTGCAAGCGCATATTGTTGAAGCTTTCCGGCGAAGCGCTGATGGGGCCGGATGCGTTTGGCTATCACGCCGACACCATGGCCGGCATGGTTGCCCAGATCAGGGAAGTGGTTGATCTCGGCGTCCAGGTCGGCATCGTGGTCGGTGGCGGCAACCTGTTTCGCGGTGCCACCGGCGCCCTTTCCGGTATGAATCGCGCCACCGCCGACAGCATGGGCATGTTGGCGACGGTAATGAATGCGCTGGCATTGAAAGATGGATTAATGGCCGCGGGCGTGGAAACGCGGGTGCAAACCGCCGTCACTATCGGCCATGTCGGCGAGCCGTTCGAGCGGGACAGCGCGGTTCGACACCTGGAGGCCGGCCGTGTGGTTATTTTTGGTGGAGGTACGGGAAACCCCTTTTTCACCACCGATACGGCTTCCGCCTTGCGCGGTGCAGAAATTGGCGCCGATCTGATGTTGAAGGCGACCAAAGTGGATGGCGTTTACACTGCCGATCCTAAGAAAGACCCGACGGCGACCCGCTACGAACAGCTTGGCTTTGATGAAGCCATCGCAAAGAATCTGGGTGTGCTTGATATCGCAGCATTCGCCCTGTGTCGGGAACAGAAACTGCCGCTTTGCGTGTTCAGCATCTTCAAGCCGGGCGCGTTGCGGCGCGTCGTACTTGGCGAGCCGGAAGGCACTCGGGTCGTACTTTAAAGAGGAAAGAAGCATGATTGCCGACATCAAAAAATCTGCCGAAGACAAGATGAAGAAATCTGTCGAGTCGCTCAAGGTCGACTTTGGCAAGGTACGCACCGGGCGCGCCACCACCGGCATCCTGGATCATGTCAAGGTCGATTATTACGGCTCCCCGACTCTGATCAGCCAGGTCGCCAACCTGACCCTGGTTGACGCACATACCCTGGGTGTCCAGGCTTATGAAAAGAACTTGCTTGGCAAGATAGAGAAAGCCATACGTGATGCCGATCTGGGTCTGAATCCGTCGAATATGGGCGAAATGCTGCGCGTGCCGATGCCCCCATTGACCGAAGAGCGCCGCAAGGAGCTGGTCAAACTGGTGCGTGGCGAAGCGGAAAACGGCAAGGTTGCGATTCGCAATATTCGTCGCGATGCCATTGTCCATCTGAAGGAATTGTTGAAAAACAAGGAGATCAGCGAGGATGACGAGCGTCGCGCTGCAGACGACATCCAGAAACTCACCGACAAGTTCATCGCCGAACAGGAAAAGCATCTGGCCGACAAAGAAAAGGACCTGATGGCGGTCTGAGTTTTCGGGCATATCGCCAGCCATCATGATCAAACGATTTTTTAGCTCAACCGCCGAAGTCCCTGATTCCGTTGAAGTTCCTCGCCATGTTGCGATCATCATGGATGGGAATGGGCGTTGGGCCAAGAAGCGCATGTTGCCGCGTATTGCCGGACATGCTCGAGGCTTTGAGCGAGTACGCAACATCATCGAAGTCTGTCTGGACCGCGGTATCGAATATGTGACCTTGTTCGCCTTTAGTTCGGAAAACTGGCGGCGTCCACAAGAAGAAGTTTCGAGTCTGATGGACTTGTTCGTGATGGCGCTGGAAAGCGAAGTGTCGCGCATGCATCGCAACGGTGTGCGTCTGCATGTAGTTGGCGATCTGAACCGTTTCGATGTGCGTCTGCGCGAGCTGATTGCCGATGGCGAAATCCGCACTCAGTTCAATCAACGTCTGACACTGACCATCTGCGCCAACTATGGCGGGCGCTGGGATATCCTCAACGCCGTGAACAGTTGGCGTCGTGACAATCCGGCTGCAGTCGAAGTCGACGAAGACGCGCTGGCGCCCTATCTCTCCATGCCCTATGCACCAGAACCGGACCTGTTCATTCGAACCGGCGGTGAACAGCGCATCAGCAATTTCCTGTTGTGGCAGCTGGCCTATGCCGAGTTGTATTTCACCGATACGCTTTGGCCGGATTTCGATGCCGCTGCGCTTGATCTGGCCATCGCGTCGTATCGCAAACGTGAGCGCCGTTTTGGGCGAACCAGCGAGCAACTTCTTGAGCGCTAAATCAGGGCTGCAAACCCGTATTGCCACGGCAGTGCCTCTGGGCCTGGGATTTCTGGTCGCTCTTTATTGGGCACCTCCCTTGTTGTGGATCGGCCTGATCGGCCTGATTGCCGTCCTGGCGGCAAGCGAATGGGCGGCAATGGCCGGGCTCGGCAAGATGGCCGGGCTATTCTACGGGCTGTCGATCGTCGTGGTCAGCACCACGCTCACCATCGTTGCGCCAGCCATGGCCGCGCCATTCTATCCGGCGCTGTTGTTCTGGTTGCTGGCGCCCGCATTGCTGGCGCGCGGCACGCTGATCCGCCCAACTTCGCTGCATCTAGCGCTGGGAGTCATTGTCCTGATCCCGACCCACCTTGGTTTGGTGGTGCTGCGCGATCTGACCCCAGATCTGGTGCTGATCGTCGTCGGTGTGGTGGTGGTAGCGGACACCGCTGCGTATTTTTCCGGGCGTCGCTTCGGCAAACACAAGCTGGCCCCCAGCATCAGCCCGGGTAAAACCTGGGAAGGTGCGATCGGCGCTTGGCTGGCGATTACGGTTTACGCATTTTTATTGTTTTTTTACGCACCCGACACCCTCCAGCTTGGTTGTTTGCCGCAAGCGTTGGCGCTGTTCTGGGGGCTGTTCGGGCTTTCCGTTCTGGGTGATCTGTTTGAAAGCACGCTGAAACGCCAG